>NZ_RZTI01000010.1:57450-93148 GCF_003997275.1 Mesorhizobium sp. M6A.T.Ce.TU.002.03.1.1 | reverse complement strand
CGCTGCCCGGCATCGTCCCGCCTGGTCGTGACGGACGGCATCCATGACCGCTTCGTCGACGCGATGAAAGATCGCCTGGCCAAGCTGGTCGTCGGCGACGCTCTCGATGCGAAAACCCAGATCGGACCGGTGGTCGACCAGAGCCAGTTGAAACAGGACGAAGATTATATCGCCATCGGCCGCCAGGAAGGCGCCGATCTGGCCTTCGGCGGCGAGCGGCTCGATCGCGAAACCCGGGGCTTCTACCTGCAACCGGCGCTGTTTACGCAAGCCACCAACGCCATGCGCATTTCACGCGAGGAGATCTTCGGACCGGTCGCCAACGTCATCCGCGTCAAGGACTATGACGAGGCGCTGGCGGTGGCCAATGACACGCCGTTCGGGCTGACGTCGGGCATCTGCACGTCGAGCCTCAAGCACGCCACGCATTTCAAGCGCAATTCGGAGGCCGGCATGGTGATGGTCAATCTGCCGACGGCGGGCGTCGACTTCCATGTGCCTTTCGGCGGACGCAAGGGATCGAGCTACGGTCCGCGCGAGCAAGGCCGCTATGCGGCGGAGTTCTACACTACGGTGAAGACCGCCTATACGTTCGCCGGCTAATAAAGCCGGCAGAGCGGGTGCACGGGCGAGCATGCCCGTGCCCACGTTGCAACGGCGCTGATGCCTGGGCTAATGCTTGCAGATGGGCAGGTTTCGTCGGCTAAAGCTCTTGCAAAAGGCGGTTCATTCCGCCGCGCTGCCCTTTCTTCGCGTTCCGCCGCTGTTATGGTCTAAGGGCATCGGGCAGTTTTGCGATTTTGCCGGTCCACGCTGGTATCGATACGCACCGACCGAATCGGCACAGACGGAGGCCTTCTTCCGCAAGCACTATAGCGGTGCATATGGCGTGGTCTGGCTACGCCTGAGCACCCGGGCCAGGGAATTGCGTGTCTGCGATCTCGACACTTTCGTGGAAGTGGCCCTGCCGACCATCAAGGCGCCGTTCGCGCTGGTGACAACGGATGGCGATGCGTCGGTGCCGTCAAATCTCGCGAAAAATACCGTCGATCGGCTTCTCGCCAATCCTTTCCTGGTGTCCTGGTACAGCCAGAACTGCGTCGGCGATCACCCCAAGCTCAAACCTTTCCCGATCGGGCTCGATCTTCACACCATGCGTGGCTTTACCACGCCCAGACAGCTTGCGAGGCTTCTCGAAACCATTCGCCTTCGGCAAGACGCGCCGGACCGTCGCCCGCTCAGAATATTCTGTGATCTCAACTTGAGCAGGGGTCCGAGGGAGCGACGGGATCTGGTCGATGCCCTGAAGGGGTGCCCGCATGTTGATTTTCTTGACAGGCGGCTATCGCAGCACTCGATCTGGGAGCGCTATTCACAGTACCCGCTGGTCGTTTCGACGGCTGGAAGCGGCCTCGACTGCCACAGGACGTGGGAACTGCTGTATCTAGGCTGCATCGTGGTGACCAGGACGTCGCCGCTCGATCCTCTCTATGAAGGGCTGCCGGTCATCATAGTCGACGATTGGCGGCAGGTTCGGGACCCCGAAATGATGCGACAATGGGTCGGCCAGGTCGTGCATCTGACCGATCGCGATTACGTCTGGCAAAGGCTGCGGCCGCGAGCCTATCTGGAACCGATCCGGCAGGAGCTCGAACAGCGTCGATCGGCCTAATCACCACGGAACGTGGAGTATCTCAAGCTTGGGAAGACCGACGGGCCTGATGCCCAGATCGTTGGCGAGGGCGCCAAAGCCTTCGGTTTCGATGAGATCGCGGTAGGGAATTTCCGGGAATCGAAGACCGCCACGATGCAAGGCGGCGTCGACAAGAAGCATGGTTCCGCCGACCCCATCGAGACCGATGCTTTCGAGATGCCGAACATCGCTAAGGTGAAGGCGGCCTATGGAATAGGCAGGCGGCTGGTAAAGGCCGCCGCGTATTTCACGATAGTAGCGATAGTTCTTTTCCGGCTGGGTGGTGACGAAACTGTTGAGGTCGAAGCTGTCGCCGCCGGCGATCTTCACGCAGTTGGGAACCGCGATCCGATGCCCGCTTCCGATCAGCCGATTCACGACATCGCTTGGAAATCGCCACACATCGATGTCGATCCACAGCGCCCAATCGTCGTCCGCATCCAGCCCATGATCGATCAGGTGGTTGCGCACCTTGGCAATGGCGCCCCGTCTCTCGCGTTGCTGTCGCGGTTTCGTTCGCTTCGCCCGATCGAGGCGCGTGCCCAGACGCTTTTGCAGCAGGACGACGCCACGATAGCTGCCGGCAAGCGGCGCCACTGCCGCCTGCAATCTTTCCCAGCTTCCGTCCGAACTGTCGCCCTCGCAGAAGACCAGCTTGATCCTGTCCTTAGGGTAGTCGAGCGCCTGCAGCGCATCGAGGAACGGCTGGATATGGTCGGCGGCATCGCGCAGCGGCACCAGAATGGCGAGATTCGGGCCTGACGGCGGCGATGCCGAAAGCGCCGCCTGGCTGACGCTCGCTTTCGCCGCGGCCTCGTCCAGATGCGCGCCGCGTGTCAGATGGTGCCACAACCGGTAGGCGTGGTTGCGGACTTTGTCGCGCCGCCGCGTTGCCGGCCGCGCCGTCCACCATGTGCCCGCCCAGTGATGGATCGACAGCGTCAGCGCTCCGCTGCCGGCTGGCATGTCCGTGCGCCCGGCCGAGTCCACCGGCGTGAACAAGGAGGAGCCGTGTATGGCGAAGGCCGCCTGGTCGCCATAGCCGAGCTGCGCGGAGGTCAGCACACAGGGGCCTGTCGCGTCGAGCGCTTCCTTGGCATGGACCAGCCCCGGCAACAGCGACAAGACCTGCAGCCAGAAGGGATGCCGGGGCGGGCTCGCCATCGTGCCGTTGAACAGCAAATAGGGCAGGCCGCGAAACTTTGCCTGGACGAGCGCGTGCGTATCCGGTTCCTTACAGAGCACGATCCGATCCTCGTTCATGATCGGATCGAAAGCGGCGACGCATTCGCAGTCGATGTCGGCGTAGACTCCGCCAAAATGGTACAGGAGCAGATAGCGTGCCGCATCGGCGCGCAGCACACCATGTGAATAGCTGCAAAAGATCGACAGGAAATCCGGATAGTGCTCGGCGATGAACTCGAGCAGCCTCCGGTCGCTCCAGAACATCGTCGTCCAGCCGGGATGGTGCCGTTTCCAGCTTTCGACATACCCCTGGAAGCGGGCAGGGACGCTGTCGGTCTTCCACGTCTGGTGCAGGATGGGCGGGATCATCGGGGGCTCATCGATCGGTGATTGGAAAAAGCGTGGGTGTCATGTGCCGGCATCGTCCAGCCCAAAGCCGCCGCGGACGGCATTGCGGACGGCTTCAGGGCCGAACCTGGACCATGCCGCTTGATGCGCGCGAGCGCGCTGGCTCGCCATGCGCCTGCGGTCCAGACAAAGCTCGATGGCCATGTCGGCAAGCCTTTCATCCGAATCCGATAGAAGCACCTCTTCATTGTCGACCAGGTCCAGGCCCTCGACCGCCAGCGGCGTCGCAATCACCGGAATGCCCCAGGCCATTGCTTCGAGAGCCTTGATGCGCGTGCCGCCGCCTGCCGAAAGCGGGATGATGCTGAGATGCGCGCGCGACAGCAGTGGCCCCATATCGTCCGGATTTTCGACGAGGTCCAAGCCTTGCAGTCCGGTCAGAGCTTTCACGGCCGGCTTGGGGTATCGGCCGGCGAGAACCAGTCTTGCGGTCGGCAGTCTTTGCCGGATGCGCGGCAGGATGGTGGCGGCCAGCCGCTCGGCGGCATCGATGTTTGGCTTGTATCCGAGATGCCCGACAAACAGGATCATCGGAAAGCCCCCGTCGGTCGCGGCCTCGACCGGCAGGTCGACGGGGCTGTCTTCGAAACGAGGGATGCCGTTCGGCACGATGTCGATCGGCACCTTGCGCGGGGAAAGTGCCGCTAGTCTTTCGTGGTCCTGCCTCGAGCAGACCCAGGCTCTGTCGACGATGGCGAGCGCCTTTCTTTCGAGGCGCCTGACGCCAAAGGCGGCGGCGATGGCAGGCACCGATCTTGCATCGTCGGCGCGATGCAACTGTCCCGCCAGGTCCGACTCGACATTGTGCATGTCGAGAATGAGCTGCCCGGCCAATGGCCGCAAGGGCCGTAGCAGTTTGAACAGCCCAATGCCCTCGACCACGATGCTGTCGGGGGAGAATTCGCGAACGATAGCCTCGAGACGCGCCAGCGCGGAGCGAGGAATTCGGTTCTCGGCACGGATCCTCCACCAGCCGATCGAAGCCGTGCGGGCTTCCCCCTCGATGGTCAAGGCAGCCGTTTGAATGCGGGGATCGGCCGGTTTCGACGGATCGGCCTGCGGCCGGACCGAGACAAGGCAGACTGGCCCGAATTCTGCTGCGGCCACGGCGTTGCGATGGTTCCTGAGATCCGCGCCCGAGGCAGGAGGGAAAGCCGGATCGTAGGACAGCACCAGCGTGCGCCGCTCTTTGCCGTGGTTGGGGGTGGTAAACCTTGCATCCGGACTACGGTTTTCAGTCATTGCTCCGAACTGGATACGGGCGCTGTACTGCAATGCCTTCCAGCTCCGGCCGGATGCTTTGTGGGCGCGAACGGCCCGCATCATGCCCGCCGCATCGGCGTATCTTTTGTGCTTGATGAGCTGTCGTGAAATCCGCTGCGCGATCCAGGACTTTCGCCATTGAAGGGCCTCCCGCTCGACGCCCGATCCAGCCAGCCGGTCCAGTTCGAGCGCAATGGCAAGAAACGTCCTGCGCGGCGCAAGAATGAAACGCTGCGCCATTCTCGTTTCGTCGTGGTGGTAGAGCAGCACCGGAGCCGAGACGATCGCCACATCGAAGCGTGCGAGCAGCGCCACCCAGTAGCATGTGTCTTCGTCGAGGCCGATCGCTTCCGGAAAGCGGATCGTGGCCGTCGCTGATGTCGCGACCAGCGCGCTTCCCATGGCGATCGGCCAGAGCTCGTTGAGAAGATATCGCCTGGTGTTTTGGGCTCTGTCGCTGGTGTATCCGTGCGGGGTCTTGAGCTTGTCCGGCCGCCCGTTCGTGCGACGGATGCTGGCCCCGATCGACAGGCCAGCTTCGGGATTGCGCAGGAGCGCGTCATATAAAAGCGACAGGCCTCCCTCCATCAACTCGTCATCCGCATCGAGGAAGAATATGGATTTGCCCCTGGCCCGCGCAATTCCGACATTGCGCGCAGCACCGGCGCTGCCGAGGTTGACGCTGACGACCTCCAGCGGCAATCCGTATCGTTGCGCGCTTCCGATCGCGGCAGACGCGGTCTGATCGTCGGAACCGTCATCGACCAGAAGGATCTCGCCGATCAGATCTCTGCCTGAGATCAGGCTGCGCAGCGTCGCATCGATCGTCGCGGCAGCATTCCTTGCCGGAATGACGACCGTGACGTCCAATCGCGTTTCCTCTGATTTACTCACTGCCGCTCGAAAAAACCGCGGTTTCGCACACGATCATAATAATGCTTGAGCGGCGAGACCGGGCGCAGCGAAAGACTGGCGAGGTTCTCGACCAACTGCGGTTCGACATCGAACGGCGACTGGTTCTCCAACCAGCTATAGGAGGATCCGTCCTTCAGCACCGAGGGACTGCCCACCACGTAACCGCCAAGCGCCTTGGCATGGCCGACCCGGCGCATGCCGAAATGCAGGCTGGATGACACCGTCGGTTCACGTGTCCTCAGATAGACGTGGAAGCCGTTGGGCGACCTTGCGACCGGTGTGCGGTTTGCAATTTCACCATGGATGCCGAACCAGCCGCGATATGCGGCGGCGTTGTCGAAATCCAGGATCAGCAGGTTGGAAAATCCTCCCAATATGCCGACATTTCCGGCGAAGTCTCGAAACCAGCGCTCGATGTCTCCGCTGGTCGGTGGTTTCTGCGACAGTTGGAACGCAATGGAACAGAAGGCGAGTTCCTTCAGATCCTTGCGACGGGTCTGCAAATGCAGCGGATCATACCCCATGGCCTCGAGGTCGAGATGCTTGCCGCCGGCACGAAGCGGCAGGCATATGTAGCCCTGCGCCAGCAGCCGGAACGCATAGTCGGTCTTTATTTTAGGCAACATCCAGAAATGTTCCGCCCCGTGCCATTTCACTTCAATCTTCTTTAGCCGAATAGCACTTTCGTCAAGCGTTGGATGCGGCGCGGCCTGGGGCCTGCCAAGTTGCGAGCGATCCCTGTTGAATCATCCGACATGGTGGGCGGCCTGGAAAGCGGCGGCGGGCTGCGACAGCCAGCCGCCGCTGAACCCGGCCTTGCTCAGGCCGCGACGGATATGCGGGCTCGACCGCATCAGGTCCCAGATCAGGCGCGAGCGGTGGTTTTCGATCATCAGCACGGCGATACCCTGGTCCAGTCCGTAATGCGCATCCGATATCCAGCCGCTCGGCCCGAACTTCCGCCGGTTCGCCAGCGTCGGGTTGAAGCCGCTCGGCATCCTGAAGCCGTCGATCACCTCAGGATGGCGTTCTCTGAGATGGCGCAGCGCCGGCAGGCAGATTTCCGGCGCGAAGGGCAGCGATGCCAGATACGACCACGGCGCTATCGTTCCGTCGTCGGGGCCGAACGGCGCGCCGCGCGCCGCATAGCCGGAAAATTTGCGCGGCCGCCGCTCGATCCGCGCGCGGAAGTTGCCGGGCCCGTCACCCGCCGAAAGGCCCCAAAATCCTTCGCCGTAGCCGTCATAGCCGGAGGGATTGCGCTGCGCATAATCGCGGTGAAGATAGGTGGCGCGGCGGCTGTTTTCGAAATAGTCCGAGTTCTTCTCCCGCATGAACGCGTCGCGGATGCCGTCGAAGTCGATCCATGCATGCGAGAACTGGTGCATGAACAGCGGGCCGCCATAGAGCACATCGTAGCCGTAGATATTTCCCCACTGATATGTCGCCGTCCAGCCGGCATAGCTGTCGTCCGAGGCTGGCTTGTCGGGAGCGGCCATTGCCAGAACGTAGAGCACCGTCGCTTCGTTATAGCCTTCCCAGCCATAACGCAGAAAGCCGCTCTTCGGCTTCCAGCCCTGCCGCAAGGTCGAATTGCTGCCTTGCGCCCATCGCCAGTCGACGCGCCGGTAGAGGGCTTCCCCCAATTCGCGGATCTCGGTTTCTTCGTCATTGTCGCCCGTGAAATAGGCGCCGGCCACGAGCAAGCCGGCCATCAAAAGCGCCGTGTCCACCATCGACAATTCGCATCGCCAGGCGCGCAGGCCGGTCCGCATGTCGAGGAAATGGTAATAAAAACCCTTGTGGCCGGTGACGCCGTCGCCATTGCCTTGCCGGCTGTTCCAGAAGAAACGCAGTGCGGCAAGCGTCAGCTTGGCTGCTGTGTCTCGTGTCATCCAGCCGCGCTCGACCCCGACCGGATAGCAGGACAGGGCGAAGCCGACGACCGCGATGCTTGCCGGCCAATTTGGCCGCGACGTGTCGGCGACCAGTCCGTTCTCCGGGTTCACGGTTTCCAGGAAATAACCGAAGGCCGCGTGCTGGAAGCGGTCGAGCAGATCTTCATCGGACAGTGGAGGTTCGACCCTAAGCAAACGACGTGAACTCCAGTCGGCCGGCGGCAGATCGCGCCTGACGTGCTTCAATAGGTGGCCCGGCCGCCGGAGACGTCGAAGACGGCAGCCGTCGTGAAGGAGCATTCCTCGGAAGCGATCCATGAGATCAGTGCCGCCACCTCCTCGACCTCGCCAAACCGCGCCATCGGTATCTTCGACAGCATGAAGTCGATGTGCTGCTGGCTCATCTGCTGGAAAATCGCGGTGCGCACGGCCGCCGGCGTGACGCAGTTCACCGTCACCTTGGTCTTGGCCAGTTCCTTGCCGAGCGACTTGGTCAGGCCGATCACCGCAGCCTTCGAGGTGCTGTAGGCCGACGCGTTGGGATTTCCCTCCTTGCCGGCGATCGAGGCGATGTTGACGATCCTGCCGTAATTGCGCTCGAGCATATGCGGAACCAGCGCCTTGTTGCAGAAGAAGACGCCGTTGATGTTGATGTCGATGACCCGGCGCCAGTCCTCCACCGAATAGTCCCAGGTCGTCATGTTCGGTCCGGTGATGGCGGCGCTGGTGACCAGGATATCGACCGCGCCAAGGGCATCGATCGTCCGCCGGGCGGCCTGTTCGACCGCCGCGGGATCGGCGACGTCGACAGTCACGCCATGCAAATCGGCAATGACAGCCTTGGCCTGCTCGATCTGGGTGGGGTCGCGATCCCAGACACAAACGCGTCCGCCCTCTCCAACGATTCTTTGCGCGACAGCCAGGCCGATGCCTGAGGCGCCACCGGTGATCACGGCCGATCGTCCGGCAAACCGTCCCGCAAAACTCATCGTCATGTGTTCATCCTCCCAATCGGCGGCAAATGTGAAGTCAGCGACGGATAAGTTCAAGCCGGAGTCTGGAGCCTCCGAACAGGTTCGTGGTGGGCCAGGAGCAGGCGGTTGAGAAGCCCCTCCTGGCCGCTACCTCTCCATATGATACTAGGGCTGCGATCGCGGCGAGGCGGCAGGGCCGTCCGAGCGACTCCCATGCGCACAGTTCAGACGTTCTTGATCGACTTCCAATGGCTCAGCCGCTCTGCGATCAACTCCACGCGCTGCTGATTGTCGCGGCCGTCCAGGATGCTTAAGTCCTCAGGAGCGGCGCGCAGATAGACGCCGGAGGTGCGCGCGTTCAGTTTTGGCTGTGTGTCGGCTCGTGTGGTGAAGTACCCGGACGCGCGATCGGCGGACTCCAGCCGGATCTCTCCTGTCCCGTACAACTGCGACGCGTTCGCGTCCAAGGGTCGTTCTCCATTCCAAAAGTAGAAGATGCCGGGAGGCTCCTTTCTCTCCTTTACCGCTTCGCTCCAGTATCTGGCTGACAGACTGCCATTCTCTTGCCATGAGCGACCGGTCAGCTCCAGCGCGCCATCGCGGTCTCGCGAGATACGCAAGAGGCTCACGGCGGAGGGCTCCTTTACGGTCCGTTCCGACAGGGAAAATTGCCACCAAAGGCCCTCTATCCGGGCGACACGACTTTCATTCTCGATCGCATTCCGAAGCTTTTGGTTGATCGCCCTCATCTCCGCGCCGGTCGTCGCCTCGCCATACCTTACGGAGGTGAGACCGAGGAGATCGCTTGGAAGCTTGGAGCCATTGGCATGGAGGATGAACGTCCGGCGCATTCCAAGGACTCCGCCGAAAAGGCCGGCCTCGAAAACCACATTGTCTCGTGGAGAAGCTTGAGCGGATGCCGTCGCAGACGATGCCGGCTGGCTCACACTGGTCCAATCGTCTTGAGCGAACACGAAAGCGGCGAAGTCGACTTCACGCGTAAGCTCGAGGAGGCGCCCCAGGGTGGTTGTCCCAGGATTGAAGGACGTCGTCCAGGGTTCCACATGCGCGATGTCTTCAAGACCGCGTGTCAGCGCCTGCAGCAGTTTTTTCTGCTTCCCCGACGAGCCCAGGAAGATTCGAGGTTTGTCCATCCGTTTGCTCCAACCCAGCAGATCGGGGGACCAGCGTCTGCCAATTATCCTGCGGCCATTGGTCTGATTGTCCCCGACATAGGGTACGCGGAGGGTCTCATTTATTGCAACGGATGCAATGAATGCCGGCTGCTATTTTTCGTCAGGTGCTGGAAGAAAAACAGTTCCGCGGTGGTGATGCCAAACCGCTCATAAATGCGGCGGCGATGGTTCTTGACAGTGCCGATGGGTGATGCCCAGCCGTTAGGCAATGTTTGCGGCCACAGGCTGCGATGCTCGGTTCTTGCCCGGCCCATCGGTCGTTCACCGCCCGCCTTGGGCATCCTTATGGCTGTTTTTGCCTCATTTGGGTGACAGGCTGCGGGGTATGGGTTATATTGCACTGCACAACGGAAGCGTCCGCGCTTGGCGCGGCGGCAAATCGGCATTGAACTGCATGGACGGGAATCCGCTACCGAGATGAAGATTCCAAAATCTCTGTTGGTCGACCCGGAGAAGAACACGGTCTACGGCACATTTGCTGTTGCCATCTCCATTTGGGCGTTCTCCTATTCCTCCGTCTTCGGCCAGATCCTGATCCTGGCCTATTATGCGGTCTGGCTTCCCCTTATCCTGGTGGACTACCGGCGGCTGTTGCGACATGTGTCCAGCGCATGGCTCCCGCTGGCGTTTGCCATCTACGTCTGCCTGTCGGTGTTCTGGTCGGATGCTCCCGGCATCACGTTGAGGACGGCAGTCCAGTATTGCTCCCATATCGCCTGCGCCTACATCGCGGCACGCACCGTCAGCGTCCGGACGTTGACGATAGGCTCGCTGATCGGGATTTTTCTCGTCCTGCTCTATTCGCTCATGGTCGGGGGTTATTCCTATGACGTTCTCGACGGGACGTACAATTTCGTCGGCGCATTCAGCTCCAAGAACCAGATCGGCTTTGTCGCATCGCTGGGTGTCTACTTCTGCGTTGTCTTCCTGGCTTTTCTCAGGCGCGGCCGAATAAGCCTTTTCTTGACGGCGCCCGTCGTCGCCCTGTCGGCCTATCTGCTGGTCATTGCGCATTCGGCCACCTCTATGGCTTCGATACCGGCAGTTCTCGCTCTGGTGGCTCTGCTTGCCATGGCCAAGAAGCTTTCGCTCCGCTATCGACGGGTGATTTTCCTGGTCGGCACATGCGGGCTGATCGCGGTCACCCTGGTTGCCTTTGCGGGACTTCTGGATTTCGTCCTTGGCGTCTTCGGAAAGGATTCCACGCTCACCGGACGGACTTATCTCTGGGAGCAGGGCTGGGAGGCGGCGCAGCAAGCGCCGATCCTCGGCGTCGGCTATGCGGGCTATTGGGTGCAGGGTTTTGCCGAGGCCGAGCGGCTTTGGAACGAATTCTACATCACGACCCGATCAGGCTTCCACTTCCACAATACCTATATCGAAGCCCTCGTCGAGCTTGGCTATGTCGGGGCGACGCTGATTTCGCTGATCATCGTGCGCACGCTGTGGGGCCACATATCGGCGTTGATATTCAGGACGTGGCAAGCCGAGTCTGTGATTCTTGCCGGCGTGATGGTGCTTCTGTTCATCCGGTCCTTCGTCGAGGTCGAGACCCTCAACCCCTACATCATGGGCTCCTTCCTTCTGTATTACAGCTACTTCAAGCTGGTGAGGGTGTTAGTCGCCCGTCCCCGGTGGACCGCGGCCAACCTCGCGGAACCAGAAACCGCAAGGGGCTAAGCAAAGCGCTAAATGTCACCTAGAGCAATTCCAGGAAAAGTGTGCAGCGGTTTTCCGTCCGGAATTGCGCGAAAACAAACAGCTCTAGCTTTTCGTCTATCAAAATGAGATCAAAAACGAATATAATCTTGGGGCGCCACTAGTTCGCGAATTATTCGGGCAGGATTTCCTGCAACCAAGCTTCGTGGCGGTGCACTTTTGGTGACCACAGAGCCGGCTCCAATTACGCTATGATCCCCGATTTCCACCCCAGGCAGGATTATTGAATTTCGGCCTATCCAAACATTATCACCAATTAGGACAGCTTTCGCTTTAACACCGGCACCATCTTCGACCTCATGATAGTTTGAGTCTTGGATTACAACCGAATCGCCAATAAGGCATCTTTTTCCGATGCTTACTGCGACTGATGCGTCGATCATGACTCCGCTGTTTATAAAAGATTTAGAGCCAATTGACAGGCTTGCGTTCCGGCGTGCATGAAACCAGGAACGTGACCCCAGCCCTCGAAACGAAACGCGAGAGCCAAATCTAAAATTGCCTTTTCCTGCTATATGAGGCGAGACTCCAAGCACCGAGACTCGATCGGATATTTCGATACCCCTCATTACCCAAATGAATGTAATGATTGTGCCTTTAATATACCTTCTAGCACGATAGATATTCACTACGCTTCCCCCACGGATAGCCGCTCCTCGCCGAGGAGCGTGCATCTATGCGGACGGCCTTGGCGTGACGCTCCCTTTGAGCGTCAGCTGACCTCGGGGTATTCGATTTCTCGAAACGGCCTATTGGCTAGCCATCGGCGCCAACTTCACCTTGATCACGTCCCCGGGCAGCACGGGCGTGTCTTCGCTGGCGGCGATTTCGCTGCTCTTTCCGTCGACCACCCGAACCAGGCCAAACGACATTGTTGGCTCTTCGCCGTCGCGATAGCGTTGCAACGCCGGGTTCCCCGACATGGCTTCGGCCATCAGGCCTGTTTGCATGTTCATCTTGAGCATTGTTTGACTGAGATCGGCTTCTGCCTGTTGCCGATCGGTGGCGAGGCCCGCATTCTGGGTGTTTTCCAGATCGATGGCGTCCTGATTGGCCTTGCTGATCGACTGCTTGGCGGTGAGGATGGCCGTTTCGTAATCCAGGATCTGGCCTTCCAGGTCGGCGATCGTTTGTTGCGAAGTCAGAACCCGCGTGTTGACGACAAGGCCCTTTTGCGCCAGCGAGCCGATGCCGCTCAGCTGTTCCTTTGCCAGGTCGACCTGCCGCTGCTGGTTGACGATCTTTTTCTGCAGCGAATCAATCTCGCTCTGCAGCAGCGTCTTCAAATCATCGAGCGCCTGAAGGCGCAGTTTGAGATTCTTTTGATCGGCCGTCAGGATCGCCATCTCGTCGGCAACGATGCTTGCCAGTTTCGGATCGTCGGCCACCTCCTTCGGCACGTCGAACGTCGACTTGTCCGCTATCTCCGCTTCGATGCGCGCGCGCCTGACGATCAGCCGGACCCGTTGGTCTTGGAGAACGTCAAAATCGCCCTTGGCATTGATCATGTCGCGGTCGTACCGCTGTCCTTCGGGGCTCCGTCGGACACCGCCGGCGATGCTCATCGCCCTGAGCACGGTCAGGTCCGGCACGTAAGGATACTGACCGGGCGTCTGGACCTCCCCGGAAATGTAGAACGGCCTGTACTGCGCCATTTCGACGGAGGCTTCCGGCCGGTCCGCCAGAGCGAGCTTGCGCTGGAGCGCCTGGCCGATCGCTGCCGCGACCTCGGATGTAGTCTTGCCGGATGCCGGCATTTCGCCGACGAATGGCACGGACAATGTTCCGGCAGGACCGACCGTGTACTCTCCGTTGACGGCCGTCCAGTCGCGGAACGTGCCTTCAACGGTCTGCCATTCGGCCACGCGGATGGTCAGCTTGTCCTGCGATCCCAGGCGGTACTCGTCGGCGGTGGCGAGTTGGGGAACGGCGAGCGTCAGCGTGAGGCAAGCAGTCATAAGCCGCATCCGTCGCATGTGATTGCTGACAGTGCCGGCGCAGGAGATTCCGAAGATGTGTGTTTTCAACTGAGCTTTTTCCGATCCGCTTTGGCCCCGCCCGATGAAGCTTGCTGCAGAATGCTTGGCGTCTGGACCGTCACTCACCGGCTCCCGGCCGGGTCAGTAGCAGCCCCGCGACATCCAGACCGCAGGCACGGTCTTGATGATGATGCGAATGTCCTCGAATAGCGACCAGTTCTCAACATAGTGGCGATCGAACGCGACGCGGCTGTCGTAGGAAACGTCGTTGCGGCCACTGACCTGCCAGAGCCCGGTCAGGCCGGGGCGCGATTTCAGGTAATAGACAGCCGAACTGCCATAGATTTCGAGCTCGTCGCGCACGACGGGGCGAGGACCGACAAGGCTCATGTCGCCCTGAAGGATGTTGATGATCTGCGGCAGTTCATCTAGGCTGAGCTTCCTCAGCACGGCCCCGACGCGCGTGACGCGCGGATCGTTCTTGAGCTTGCGGGTCGCTGTCCATTCGGCATTGGCGTCCGGATTGGCGGCAAGATATGCCGCCAGCACCCGTTCACCATCCTGAACCATGGTGCGAAACTTGAGGCACGGGAAAATCCGTCCTCCCCGACCGATCCGGCTGTGACCGTAGAAAATCGGCCCGCCGTCGGAAAACTTGACAAGCAGCGCGACCATAACAAACAGCGGACTGAGAGCCACCAGGCCAATCAGTGAGCCGGCAATATCGAAGCTGCGTTTTAGCAGGCCGCCGATTGGTGGAAAATCGATGCCGGCCTGCGAAAAATCCGCATCGGCCGACTTGGCTACGTCCCTCATGCGTAAACTCCATACGTTGAACGGATGGTTTCGCCCACAATATCAAAAAAATGCTGCATCGCAACACACAATTTCTCGATCGCTTGAAATAATCACGTCATGAATTGACTAAATAATAAACCGATCCTGCACAAATTTTGATCTTTATGGCACGTTCGTGACAGATTATGGGCAACTTTGAAAAATCTAGTGCCTTTTTGAGGCTGATTTTAGGCGAATCGCTCTTTGTACCGCGTCATGGAACATAATCGTGCTTTAGCTTCCGAGACATATATAGATTTTAGAGTAAAATACTAATTAATATTATGGGTCTTACTGGAGGGGTTCCATATCCGGTGATTGGCCATGATGCAGACGTGTGCATCGCAACATGGCAGAGTCGATCCCGCGAACGCATCCAAAATTATTTGTGGTTGGCCTTGCCCGCTATTGCACACCTTAATAGAGTTGCAAATTGTTTCTGTCAGAGTATGGAACAGCGTGGGAAAGGCCGAAAGCAACCGGCCAAAAAGCGGGCCGCCTCAACGAGCTCGCATGGCGAAGGGAGGCTCGGGGTGGGTCAATCATCGATTATTGCCCGAGCAGGTTGACGGGCTGTCGGGTATGTCGTTACCAAAATTCATTGTCGGCATGATTTTCGCTCTGGCGATCGTGGTCGCCTGGTCTCATCTGGGCGGCGCTTCGCTCGGCACGACGCTTTTTCGCGCTATGGCTTGCGCCATCGTCATTCAGCTAGGCTATTTTTTGCTGGTTTTCGTCATGGTTGCCAGAAACACGCCGACATCGGCTGATAAGATTCGCGATGCCGAACGAAAGCTGAGTCCGACCGAGACGGCCGATGGCGAGAAGTTCAGTGCCAGGAGAAGCCTGCACTGACCCGACGTCAGGTCGCGTCGGTTGGGTTCCTGTCGGACTGCTCGCCTTACAGCATCCTGGACAACTGACCTCCGGATTTTTCCATCAGCCTCTGATCCGCTGATTCACTATCTGATTTTGCCTGACCTTGACGATGCGGCCGTTTTCCATCGCGACCACCTGGTCGGCGAAAGCGAGGATCGACGGTCAGGGTCGTCATCGCGCCGCGGCCGGTCGATCGACTGGGTGATCAGCGATTCGAATGCGCTGACAGCGCTATCCAGAATGGTCAGGGGCGGTTTGCGAAGCGGCGCGTCGATTCGCTGGCATTACACCGCCCATCGATTTGCGCCATGACGACACCGAAAGGAAAGACTGGACGGAGCGAATGATTTTGGCGATGCTTCGCACTTGCAGCATAAGCGCCGGCTGACGCTCTTTCGAACAGCCGGACAGTCGGTGAGGACGAGAGTTGCATCGGACATTCAACGGGGGGCGGCAAGAAATTCGGAGCCACCTTTGCAGTCGAGAGACGAATTGATGACAAAACCCGAGGTCTGCGTGATCATCGCTGCCCGCAACGCGGCGCGGACAATCCCGGTTGCCATCGCATCGGCGTTGCGCGAGCCGGAGGTGGCGGAAGTCGTCGTCGTCGACGACGCTTCCACCGACGATACCGCGAAAGTCGCTCGGGCAGCCGACGATGGCAGCGGCAGGCTTTCTGTAATCCGGCTCGACGTCAACGGCGGTCCTTCCTTCGCCCGCAACGCCGCGATCGCCAGCTCCAAGTCACCGTTCATCAGTATTCTGGACGCCGATGATTTTTTTCTCGAGGGCAGATATCGCGAGTTGTTCGCCAGCGCCGATTGGGATTTCGCTGCCGACAACATCATGATGATCAGGGACGATGCGGTGACCGATGTCTCTAAAATCGCCGCTCCGCAATTCTCGGCCGACCCGGAATTTCTCGATTTCGAGCGTTTCATCGAAGGCAACATCTCCAGTCGCCGTGTGCAGAGAGGTGAGCTGGGCTTCCTCAAACCGGTGATCAGCCGCGCTTTTCTCGACCGGCATGGGCTGCGCTATGACGAAAACCTGCGGCTGGGCGAAGACTATGAGCTCTACGCGCGCGCGGTTGTTTGCGGGGCACGCTTCAAGGTCATCAGGTCCTGCGGCTATGGCGCCATCGTTCGCGCGGATTCGCTGAGCGGCCAACATAAGACGCAGGATCTCAAGCGTCTGGCCGACGCGGATCTGGCGCTGCTGGCGATCGACAGTTTGCCGGAAGGCTCTAAGGCGGTGCTCAGAAGGCACGAACGGCAGGTGCGCGACAAATACCGGTTGCGGAACTTCCTCGACGTGAAGAACGAGCGGGGGCTGACGTCGGCCGCGGCCTACGCCCTGGCCAGCCAATCCAACCTCATCCCCATCGTTCGCGGCGTGGCCGCCGACAAGCTGGATGCGCTGTTTCGCCGCGCCGGCTTTGCCGCGAAGCAGCCTGTGCCGCCGCTGCGCTTTCTCATGGCCGCAACGAGCCCGCTCGGCGAGACTTGAGCTTGTCCGCGAGCGGCGCCATGCCGATCATGTCAACAGGTCCTTACCCCGCTCCAACGTGAAGCGAATTTCCGATTCGCCACACTAAAGCGCGTCGCGTTTGATGAGATTCATGCGACGCGCTTTAGTTCTTGTTCTTATGCATGTCGTTGTCGCAAAACCGCTGCGCACTTTTGCGCAACATGCATTAGGTGGTTGCCTACTCGCTCTGGGGATGGCATGTATGTTGCGGTGCAGCAATTTTGGTTGGCCGTTTGAATCGGCCCGAAAATGTCCCCTGTCAGAGGAGCTGGACGATGCGACAAGATTTTTTCGGCCTGGATGGGCACGGGATTGCCATAGGCCGGCTATGACAGGAGACTGAGCGCATGGCCTCGATATTCGGCTTCAGATCAAGGGATCCGGCTCGAGACAGGCAGACCGACATCTCGCGCCTTGACCGCCTGGCAAAGCTGCTTGATCAGATCGCAGCCGAGGTCGAGGCGGAGAAAAACGGACTTGAGAATCGCTACCGGACAAAGGCCACCAACGCGGCCTTTCTGGTCGAGGCGATGGAAAATGGAGCGGCCTCCTCCAGCAGATCCGCCGAAGTCAGCGAACTGACGAAGTCGATCCTGAATTGCGAGCAGCGCATCGCGGCGCTCGCGCGGCAAAACGAATTGATGAAGGATCTCCGTCATTCGCTGGATGCAATCTTCGATGAAAGCGGTCAGCGTGGCTCGACCACCAAGGCTGATTTCGCCAAGCCGGCCGCCGGCACGGGGTGAACTTCAAAGTTCTGGGTGGCGCCGCAGGCAAGAGGTTTAGTGCCACAGGTCAACAAAGAGGCAGCACAAGGAAGGTGCCGGGAGAAGGTCAAGATCAGCTCGTTTCGTCATGGTTCGAACGTCGACTTTGGGTTGGGGGCACACAGCACAAAGGTGAGTTTGGTATGAACGCGGATCCGAAAAGCACGTCCACCCCAGCAACCGGCGGCAGCCCGCTCACGCGCTCGATCAGGCAAGTGAACCTGAGGCAGCTATGCTCTGGCGGCGCGTTTCTGCTGGTCGCGCTCGGCAGCCTGGTTGCAGGCCCGACCCCTTCCCGTTCGCAGGATATCCCGACTGCGCCATCGTTCGTCGATGATTTCACCAGCTTCGACCGTGCGCGCTGGTACGTTGCCGACGGCTGGACGAACGGCAGCCATCAGAACTGCACCTGGTCCAAAAGCCAGGTCGAGCTTTCCGACGGCATGCTGACGCTCGGTTTCGAAAAGCGGAAGCTGAAGGATCGCGATTTTGCCTGCGGCGAGATCCAGACCAAGCAGCGCTTCGGCTATGGCACCTATGAGGCACGGATGAAAACCGATGCCGGCTCCGGCATCAACGCCGCCTTCTTTTCCTACATCGGCCCCTCCGACAAGCAGCCATGGGATGAAATCGACTTCGAGGTGCTGACCAAGGACACCTCCAAGGTGCAGGTCAACGCCTACATAGCCGGCAAGGGCAACAACGAGAAATTGGTGGATGTAGCGGGCGGCACCGACAAGGCTTTCAATGACTACGCCTTCGTCTGGGAGAAGGACCGGCTGCGCTGGTACGTCAATGGCCAGCTGGTGAACACGATCACCGATCCGGCAAAGCTGCCCAGCCATGCGCAAAAGATATTCTTCAGCCTCTGGGGCAGCGACACGATGAAGGGCTGGCTGGGCCCGTTTTCGGATCCGGGGCGCAAGCTCACCATGCAAGTGGACCGCGTCGCCTTCACGGCGCTCGGCCAGCCATGCCAGTTTCCGGAATCGCTGGCATGCAGCATAAAGTGAAGGCTAATCTGAACCGGCCGGACCGAAAGCGCTCCGAAGCCTTGAACAGGGATGAAACCAAATGAATTTGACGGTCTTTGGAATTGGCTATGTCGGTCTGGTGCAGGCGGCGGTGCTTGCCGAAGTCGGACACCAGGTGGTGTGCGTCGACATCGACGTGAAAAAAGTCGAGCGGCTCAATCAGGGCCTCATCCCGATTTTCGAGCCCGGGCTCGAAAACCTCGTCAAGGAGAACCACGCGGCCGGCCGCATCAAGTTCACCACCGACGCCGCCGCCGCGGTCAAGCATGGCGAAATCCAGATGATCGCCGTCGGCACGCCTCCCGGAGAGGATGGTTCGGCCGACCTCAAATATGTGCTGGCAGTCGCCGAGGCGATCGGCCGGGAGATGGACGCGCCCAAGATCGTCGTCGGCAAATCGACCGTGCCGGTCGGCACCTGCGAAAAGATAAAGGCCAGGATCGCCGCGACGCTGAAGGCGCGGGGTCGCGAGGATCTGGCTTTCGACGTGGCCTCCAATCCGGAATTCCTCAAGGAAGGCTCGGCGGTGGCCGACTGCACGAAGCCCGATCGCATCATCGTCGGCACCAGCAGCGAAAGCACCGAGGCGGTGATGCGTGAGCTTTATGCGCCGTTCAACCGCAACCACGAGAAGATGATCGTGATGGATGTGCGCAGCGCCGAATTCACCAAATACGCGGCCAATTGCATGCTGGCGACCAAGATCAGCTTCATGAACGAAATGGCCAATCTGGCCGAGGAGCTGGGCGCCGACATCGAGGAGGTCCGCAAGGGCATCGGCAGCGATCCGCGCATCGGCTACCATTTCATCTATCCGGGTCTCGGCTATGGCGGCTCGTGCTTCCCCAAGGATGTGCGCGCCCTGATCAAGGCGGCGGAAGGCGTCAAGTTCGATGCCAAGCTGCTGCGCGCGGTCGAGGAGCGCAACAACGAGCAGAAGTCGGTCCTGTTCGACAAGGTGAACCGGTACTTCGAGGGCAATCTGAAGGGCAAGACCTTTGCGCTTTGGGGCTTAGCCTTCAAACCCGACACCGACGACATGCGCGAGGCGCCGGCGCGTGTCCTGATGGAAGCGCTGTGGAAGGCCGGTGCCAAAGTGCAGGCCTACGATCCCGAGGCGATGCAGGAATGCCAGGCCATCTACGGGCTGCGCGAGGATCTCCTCTTGTGCGGGACCAAGGAGGCAGCGCTGCGTGGCGCCGACGCACTCCTGATCGCCACCGAGTGGAAGAGCTTCCGCGCGCCTTCTTTCGACGCGGTGAAGGATGCGTTGACCACGCCGATCATCTTCGACGGCCGAAACCTCTACGACCCGAAGGTCATTGCCCGCCACGGCATCGAATACCACTCGATCGGCAGGATGGCGGCGTGAGGCCCATTCGGGAAAGGCCTATGGCTAGACCGGATCGCACACCAGGGACGGTTACGAAGGCTTTGATGAACGCGCTCGTTTCAACAAAGGGTTTTATCTGATGGTGCTGGGCGTCAGGCCGGAACAGATCGCCAACGAACATTTCGATCTTGTCGCCATCGGTTCCGGTTTCGGTTCGGCGTTCTTCCTGCATGCGTTCGCGAAGCAGCGAAAGGCTCGCGTTCTGGTTCTGGAATGGGGCCGGCACAACACGCATGAATGGCAGATCGACCAGAACGCCAACACCGACATCGACGAAGAGACAACCTACAAGACCAACTCCGATAAGCCGTGGAACTACACGATCGGATTGGGTGGCGGAACGAATTGCTGGTTCGCGCAGACGCCGCGCTTTCATCCGAACGACTTCAGGCTGAAAAGCCTCTACGGCATCGGCAACGACTGGCCGATCAGCTATGACGAGCTCGAGCCGTTCTACTGCGATGCAGAGGACGTCATGTCGATTTCAGGCGACCCCGACATGGCGGCGATGATGCCGCGTTCCAGGCCGTTTCCACAACCACCGCATCACATGTCGACGCCGGACCGGATGATGAAAGCGGCGCAGCCGGACCAGCACTTTGTCGTGCCGACAGCCAGGGCGCGCGTGCCGACCGCGCAGCGGTCTTCGTGCTGCGCCAATTTGCGATGCGGCTTATGCCCGGTCGACGCGAAATTCACCGCCAACAATGGCCTGATGCACGTCTTCGAGCATCCCGACGTTTCGGTCTGCCTTGGCGCGGAAGTGCGCCGCCTCGATCACGTCGGCGGATCGGTCCGTTCGGTCGTGTTCGTGCAGGACGGCAAGGAATATTCGGTCAGCGGCGATCTTTTTATTCTGGGCGCCAATGCCATCCAGAGCCCTGCGATCATGTTGCGATCCGGCCTGTCGGGCGAATTCGTCGGGCGTGGCCTGCACGAATCCTACGGATGGAATTTCGAAGCCTATCTCGACGGTGTCGACAATTTCGATGGCAGCACCATCACCACCGGCTTGAATTTCGGCCTTTATGACGGCGCCCACAGATCGCAGCATGCGGCGGCGCTGGTCTATTTCGAAAACCGCTGGCAGCACGGGATGCGCCCCGAAAAGGGGCGTATCCGTCAGACGCTTCCCCTCATCATTGTCACCGAAAACCTGCTCGAGCCGGAAAATCTCGTCATCCTCGACGAGGATGAAAACGCCTTCGTCAGTTTCAAGGGGGCATCCGACTATGCCGTCAAGGGCATGGCGTGGGCAAAGGAGAAACTGCCGGCGCTTCTGGCCCCGCTGCCGGTCGAAGAGATTTTCGATCGCGGCATCCGGCCGACCGAGTCGCACGTCCAGGGCACGTTGAGGATGGGCTTGAGCCCGGCGGATTCGGTGGTCGACCGGGACATGATCCACCATCAGCTCAGGAACCTGGTCGTCGTCGGCTCGAGCACATATCCAAGCTGTTCCTGTGCCAACCCGAGCCTGACCGCGGCAGCCCTCTCCTTGCGGGCGGCGAGCCGGATAGCGGGAAAGGAAATGGCCGGATGATCAAGGTTTCGCGGCGCGCGGCACTGGCCATCATGGCTGGCGGAGTTGCTTCGACCGGCATCGCCTATGCCGCCGTTTCCTCGCTTTCGGACGAGGACCTGGTGCGCGTCACGCTCGAAAGATATTTCGGCAGGCTGAACATGCGCATCGAACATCTGCAGCAGTTCGTCCTGGAATTCCAGAAGCGGAACCCCTGGATATTTCCAAACAAAAAGCTGGGCGATGCGGTCACTCTGCTTGAAGAGCTGAAATTGGGCGCCGCACGCCGGTTTCTCCCCGACCAGAAAAAAGAAGATCTGAGCCATTTCGACCGCTGGGTTATTGCCGAGTTCCATATGCTGACCGACTATGCCCGGCGCAGTTCGCCAACCGATCCGATCCGATTCACCGGATGGCAGCCATGCACCAATCCGTTCGCCAATTTAGAGATGCAACAGGATGCCTGAAAGCGGGTCGCAAGCCATCACGCGTGAACAAGCCATGCGTTAACAAGCAATGCGTCATCGCTCGTAAACTTGAGAATGCGACAAGGAGCCGAAACCATGAAAGTGCTTTTTGCAGGCGGCAACGGTTACACGCCCCAGTTCAGCGGCGGTGTCCAGTCCAGCACCCATCATCTTGCCGAGCAGTTGCTCGAGCACGGGCATGAGGCGTCGGTGCTCGCCGCCCTGTTTGGCCAAGGCGTTTTCGGCTACAAGGCGCGCGCCAAGATGAAGCTTCTGAGACAGCGCGCGGTCATCGACAGCTATCCGGGCTATCCGGTCGTGCGGGCCTGGTTTCCCTGGGAGGCGGCGGGTTTTGCCGTCGAAAAGCTGAGGCCGGATGTCGCCGTGGTCCAGTGCCACAAGTCGGTTCCGATCGGCAAGGCGCTGCAGGCCGAAGGCGTGCCGCTGGTCGTCTATCTCAGAAACGTCGAGTTCCACGAATTGGGCGGCGATCTGCGCGAGCTGCATTCGGCGCTTTACATCGCCAATTCCGAATTCACGGCGCGCACCTACAAGGCAAAATTCGATATCGATTCGACGGTTATACCGCCGACCATCAATCCCGCACTCTACAGCACGCCGACGACAGGCGAATTTGTCACGCTGATAAATCCCTATGAGGAAAAAGGCTTCGAGCTTGCGGTGCGCGTTGCCGCCGCCTGCTCCGAAATCCCGTTCCTATTCGTTGAAAGCTGGAAGCTTGACGACGATCATCGGGCCCGGATCGAGCAGACGATCGCGCCGCTCGGCAACGTCACGCTGGAGAGCCGGACCAGCGACATGAAAACCGTTTATGGCCGCACGAAAATCCTGCTCGCCCCCAGCAAGTGGGAAGAGGCCTGGGGCCGGGTGGCGTCGGAAGCCCATTGCAGCGGCATTCCCGTCGTCGGCTCGCGTCGTGGCGGCCTGCCCGAAGCGATCGGCTCCGGTGGCGTGGTGCTGGATTACGACGCCCCGCTCGCCGATTGGGTGGCAGTGGTCAGGCGTCTGTGGACCGACAGCCAGGAATATGGGCGGCTTTCAACGGCGGCACGTGCATTCTCCGAGCGACCGGAACTCGATCCGGCTGGTCAGTTCGCGACCTTCTTCTCGATGCTCGACAGGGCGGCACGGCAGCCTTCGCGGCAGGCCGCCTAAGTTCTGAATCGGATTCAAGCAGGTCTTTTGATCCGGCTCTTGAGCGTCTCGTAGCCGCGTTCGCCGAGCAGTGTGCGCGCCACGGTCTTGATTGCCGTCTTGCGCCCGTCAGGCGAACTGATCCCCCGCAATCTGCTGGGAAGGTTGCGTGCCGTCTGTCCTAGTGCCGGAAGCGACAGCGTATCGGGATAAGTTACCAGATGCGTTTCGACGCACAGCACCGGTTTGCCGGAAAGCTTGGCGATCTTGAGGGCCTGCTGGTGCTCGCTCTCGATGAACAGGATGGCGTCGGATTTGCGGTAGAAATCGGCTTTGAAACTGCCATGCACGCCAAGCCGTTGCCGTTCCGCCTTGCTCGGCAGGTCAAGCATGATCAGTCTGTCGTATGCGATGCCATGCTTTGCGAGCCATGCTTCGGTAAGCGCGCGGTATTTCTCGAGCCGGCTGGTGACGAGCCAGCCGATCTTGCGGGTCGGGCCAAACAGAGGCAGTGCTTCGCTCAGGAATTTCTCATAGGCCGGGCCGTCGTCGTTTTCGGCTTCGGTCGGGTCCAGGCAGAGCACGCCGTCAATGTCGACGCAGCATTGCGCGAGGAATTTGTGGTGCATGAAGTTCCATTGGAACATCCTTGGATGCGGCACGACTTCCAGGACGACGTCAGTTTCCTCGTGCTGAGGCAGCAGGCCGAACACCGCGGCAAAGATGAAGTCCGCCTTGATGCCGGCGGCCTCTACCCGGCTGCGCGCCTCGCGCATCGCGGCACCGCCGCTGACGCTGTCGTCGATCACCAGAACCTTGCGCATGTCGGAGGCCTGCCGGTCGAGCGCGGCGCGGCGTTTGGTGACCCCCGAAGTATAGATCTTTCCGGCCAGGAAGCTGTCCAGATCGGTCATCGGGATGTTCGCCGTCAGGCTGAGCAGTGTGGCGGCGAGAATCCCGCTTCGGGGAACGCCGACCACCAGGTCGATGTCGCGCGGCAACCGGTGAAGGTTCCTGACAATCGCATCGTTCATGTCGGAGATCGATCGGTAGTGCATGGGATCAGACCTGCTTCTCGTATGGATGTCCGTGCAAGTTACTTCGCCTCGCTTGGTGCTGCCGCGGGCGCCCGTGCCGGCAGGAGTTTCAGAGCCTCCCGCAATGCTTCGCGGCCGGACGCAAACGCCAGCGCGGTCACGATGGTGATCATGTAGGACAGCACAACCGCGCTCGCCATGGCGACGATGTGCTGTTGCGGCAGCAGCGGCTTGGCAAACCAGATCGCGGCAAGCGCCAGATGCGCGCCAAGCACGAAGGGCGTTGCCGCGCGAAGCATGTGGCTTGCCCGCAGCGGCCCGGTCTTGCCGATATACAGCCACAGGAAAGGTGTTTTGAGATACTCGCTGATCGCATAGGCGATCGCCACCCCCAACGCGCCATAAGGCAGGCCGACCAGGAAGGCCAGCACCGACGTCACGGCCGCTATGATGCCCCAGCGCATGAAATCGCCCGAGCGACCCTGGCTGATGAAAAGCCAACCCGCCGGGTTGTTGAGCGGCTGCAGCAGCCCGGCAAAACCGAGCGCCAGGAAGATGTTGGAACTCTGCCGCCACTGCTCGCCGAGCACAAACGGTATCAGCAGGTCGGACATGGCGGTGGCGAAGGCGACACCGGGAAGTGCAACCAGCAAGATCAGCGGCATGACGCGAAGATAGGCGCTGCGGTAGCGGTCCGGCTCGTCCTTCAGCCTGGAAAGAGCCGGCACCATGACCTTCGACAGCGGATTGGTGATCTGGCTCAACGGAAACAGAAGCAGCTTGTAGGCCCGGTCATAAAGCCCAAGCTGCGCTTCGCCCCAATATTTTCCGATCAGCACATTGTCGAGATTGCGGGCAAAGAAATTGGTGAAATTGAACCCGGTGATGCCGGCGCCGAAATTGATCAGGTCGCTGATGCCATCGACCTTGCGCGGCAGGCTGGGGCGCCATCGCGAGTTTGCCCAGAAGCAAAGTGTGGGCAGCACGGCTGTTGTCAGCGTGCCGGCAAAAAGTGCCCAGTAGGAACGGTCGATGAAAGTCCAGGCGATCGATACGACGAGGCCGGCGACGGCACTTGCGACGTCGATGATGGCCAGGCGGCCGAACTGCATGCGGCGTGTCAGCAGCGCCAGATGCTGGGCGCCCAGCCCATAGGCTATGATCTGCAGCCCAAGCGCTGCCACCAGACCGGCCACCCGCGGCTCGCCGTAGAAAGCGGCGACCAGCGGCGCCGAGCCGGCAAGCACGCAAGCGAGCAACGTGCTGACCGCGACATTGACCCAGAAGAGGTAGTTGATCTCCTCATGCCTTATCCCGCTTTTCTGGATCGTGGCCTGGGTCAGGCCGAAATCCTGGAACAGCGCGATGAAGGCAAGCACCGGTGCGCACATCGCCACCACACCGAAGTCCTGCGGCGACAGCAGGCGCGACAGCACGATGACGGAGACGATCTGCGTCGCAACCCGCACCGATTGCGCCAAAGCCGTGATGATAGCGCCGCGTCCGACCGATCTGCGGAGAGAGCCCTCTGGCGGGTCGAATGCATTGGCTTGCAAATTCAGGGTCCCTGATTTTTGTGCCGGTCCGACGTCCCGACCCGCGCCCGATGCCACCATCAAACTACGGCAATAATTTTGCAGCGCAACAAAAAACGTGGATTTTTGCTACGCTGCACCAAAAATGTTGCGATGCAGCACGAGCTGTACTAGGATTCTTGCGGGCGGGCCAACAGCGGTCGAATTTTCATGCTGCATGTCTTGTACTTGGTACACGACGTCTCCGACCCGGCAGTGCGCCGGCGGATCATAATGCTCAAGGCAGGCGGCGCCCAGGTCACACTGGCGGGCTTCCGTCGGACAGCAAGCCCAATCGCCGAAGTCGAGGGCTTGCAGCCGATCGATCTTGGCGCGACGCGCGACGGCCGATTCGGCCAGCGCCTGGCAGCGGTCACAAAGGCGGCGGTCTCGATCGTCTCGAAACTCGGTTCGATGCCAAGACCCGACCTCATCATCGCGCGCAATCTGGAAATGCTGGCGCTTGCCCGCCGTGCCAGATCGGCGTTCCAGGCAACGGTGCCGATCGTCTATGAGTGTCTCGATATCCATCGCCTGGTGCTTCGCGACGACTTTCTGGGCAAGGCGATGCGCGGCGCCGAACGCTATCTGGCCAGGGATGTAAAGCTCCTGGTGACCAGTTCGCCGGCTTTCATCGCCAACTATTTCAAGCCGTTCGGGCAGATTGCCGCGCCGGTCGAACTGCTCGAAAACAAATATTTCGAGCCTGCCGCGGTTTTGCTGGATGATCGCACAGTGGCGGAGGCCCCCGTCGCTCCGCCTTGGCGGATCGGCTGGTTCGGCGCACTCCGGTGCCGCCGCTCCCTGGAGCTTCTGGCCGAATTTTCCCGACGGCTCGAGGGGCGCTTCGAAATCATCCTCAGAGGCCGTCCGGCGCTTTCCGAATTTCCGGATTTTCACGGTTTCGTCGAATCCGAGCCCTGGCTCTCGTTTGGCGGGCCCTATCGGAACCCCGAGGACATGGCGACGATCTACCGCGAGGTTCATTTTTCCTGGGCCATCGACTTTTTCGAGCAGGGGCTGAATTCCGAATGGCTGCTGCCCAACCGCCTCTATGAGGGCTGCCGCTTCGGCGCGGTGCCGATCTCGATGGGCAACACCGAAACCGGCCGGTTTCTCGACCGACAGGGTATCGGCGTTCTTTTGCCTAAAGCCACGCCCGAGGCGCTCGAAGCCGCCTTGGGCGATATGGAGCAGCATCGTTTCGGGAAATTGCGGGCGTGTGTTCTTGCCCGCAATCCGCGAACCTGGAGCCATGATCGCAGCGATTGCCGAGCGCTCGTCGAGAAGCTTCGCGGGTTGACGGCCGTGCCCGGTCCATATGCCGCCGAGGCACTGGCTTAGGATGGCTAGGGATGGACATGGGCCAATGACGCAAACCGAAATGCTTGCGCCCAGCCTGATCGTGATTCCGTGCCTGAACGAAGCGGCTCACATCGGCGCGCTTGTTGACCAGCTTCGACCAGCAGCCGAGAGGCTCGGTGCCCGGATCGTCGTTGCCGATGGCGGCAGCACGGACGCCACAAGGGCGATCGTGGAGGAGATCGCCGGGAAGGACCCGCGGATCATCCTTCTTCACAATGAAAAGCGCCTCCAGAGCGCGGCGATCAATCTCGCCGTTGCCAGTTACGGCGAAGGGGCTGAGTATCTCATTCGCATCGATGCGCATGGCGGCTATCCCCTGGACTATTGCGATCAGCTGGTCGAGGAGGCGCTGGCCACCGGCGCGGATTCGGTCGTCGTCTCCATGCTGACCAGCGGCAGCGGCACGGTGCAGAAAGCGGTGGCGGCTGCACAGAATTCCAAGCTCGGCACGGGCGGCTCCAAGCACCGGCATCTCTCGGCTGGCGAGTGGGTCGATCACGGCCATCATGCGCTGATGCGGATATCGGCCTTCAAGGCGGTGGGCGGGTATGACGAGACATTCAGCCACAACGAGGATGCGGAACTCGACTACCGGCTCCGTCAGGCCGGCTGCCGGATCTGGATGAGTGGCAAGACGCAAATGATCTATTACCCGCGCTCGTCGCTCGCCGGCCTCTATTTCCAGTATCTCGGCTATGGCCGCGGCCGGGCAAAGAACGTTCTCAAGCACCGCATGATACCGAAGGTCCGGCAGATGGTGCCGCTTCTGGTATTCCCCGTCGTCCTTCTCTCTGCCTTTTTCTTCGTGCATTGGCTGGCGGTCATACCGCTTCTGGTGTGGGCGTCGGTTTGTCTCGGCTATGGCGTATGGACCGCCATCAGCCAGCGCAATCCGGACAGTGCGCTTGCCGGGATTTCGGCAATGGTCATGCATTTCGGCTGGTCCGTCGGCTTTTGGCTGCAACTGCTTGGGCCGCGATCACAGGGTAGGAGGGTGGCGTGATGGGTGTGGCCGACAAAAAACGCAGCATCGACATTTGCGTCTGCACGTTTCGGCGGCCGGAGCTTGCCGACACGCTCCGCTCCATTGCCGCCCTGGATGTGCCTTCGGGGTTCGACATCCGCGTCATTGTCGCCGACAATGATGACGGACCGACGGCCGAGCTGCTGGTGGCGACGCTGGCGGAGACGTTGAAGCTGCCGGTCAGCTATCGTCATTGTCCGGCGCGCAACATCTCGATCGCCCGCAACGCCTGCCTTGACGCCAGCACGTCGGATTTCGTCGCCTTTCTCGACGACGACGAAACGGCATCATCCGGATGGCTCGCCGAACTGGTTGCGACGGCGGAAGTGAGTGGCGCCGCCGCAGTGCTCGGACCGGTGCGGGCGCGCTATCGGCCGGACGCGCCCGACTGGATGCGACGCGGCGATTTCCACTCCACCTTGCCCGTCTGGGTGCGCGGCGAGATCCGCACTGGCTACACCTGCAACGTTCTGCTCAGGATGGGCGCCGACAGCCTGCGCGGCCGGCGATTCAGCCTCGCGCGTGGCCAGACCGGCGGCGAAGACACCGAATTCTTCGACCTTATGGTCAAGGCCGGCGGCCGCATCGCTTTTTCGCCGCAGGCCTGGGTCGACGAAGTGGTGCCGCGCGCCAGAGCCGCATTCGACTGGCTCCGCCGCCGCCGGTTCCGCGTCGGGCAGACGCATGGGCATCTCCTCGGACGCGACGCGAGTGGCCTCGCATTGGTCAGGCAAGTCGGCCTCGCCTCGGCAAAGGCGGTCTTTTGTTTCGCATCGGCAATCCCGGTCGCTATCAATCCCGTGCGCAGGAACCGCAGCGTGCTTCGCGGCATCATGCATGTCGGCGTCGTGAGCGGGCTGGTCGGCGTGCGTGAAATCCGCCAGTATGGCCTGCCCTCGCCGCAGGAAGGGGGCAAGCGTGCAGCCTGACGTCACCTTTATCATTGCCGCCTACAATGCGGAGCTGACCATCGAGCGGGCGATCGCCAGCGCCATCGCCCAGCGTGATGTCAGCGTCGAAATCATCGTCGTCGACGACCAGTCGCGCGACCGGACGCTCGATCTGGCGCGATCCTACCCCGAAGACATCGTGCGTGTTGTCGCACTTGAGCAAAACCGTGGCCCCGGCGGCGCCAGGAATGCCGGCCTTGAGCTTGCCCGCGGCAGATGGGTCGCGGTCCTCGATTCCGACGACGCGGTCTATCCCGGGCGGATCTGCACCATGATTGACCGCGCGGAGAAAGCGGGCGCCGAGATCGCAGTCGACAATCTCCAGGTCGTTCGCGAGGACGGCGTTGCCGAAGAGACGATGTTCCCGGCCGACTATCTGGAGGGCTTGAGTGAAATCTCGCTGGCGGACTTTATCGCCGGCAATGTGGTCTTCGAATCCAGGTTCAATCTCGGCTATCTCAAGCCGATCTTCCAGCGACGTTTCCTGAACGAGAACGGGCTTCGCTATGACGAAGGCCTGATCATCGGCGAAGATTACATCCTGCTGGCCAGCGCCCTGGCCAAGGGCGGCAAATGCGTCGTCGAGCCGACGACCGGCTATGTCTATCATATCCGGACCGGCTCCATTTCCCGCGTGCTCGAACTTCATCACGTCGAGGCGATGCGCAAGGCCGATCTCGTTTTCGCCAGAACTCATTCGATGGACGCAAAGGCCGAGGCCGCTTTCGCAAGGCGCACGCGCAGCCTGCGCAAGGCGGCGTCGTTCCTGTCGCTGGTCCAGCACATCAAGGCGCGGTCCCCGCTCAAAGCGGTGTGGACGGCGCTCAGCGATCCGGCAGCGGTTCGGCATATGGGCATGCCGATCGCCGTCCGGCTGCGAAGGGTGGCGGCGCAATTTGCCGTGGGCGCGGGGGAGGTGAAAGGTGCAGGCAGGTGAAAAACAGTTTCGCGGCCTGCGACAGGTTGAAGTCGATCTCCTCAGAAGGAATTTGCGATGAAGAAAGTCAGGAAGGCAGTCATACCGGTAGCGGGGCTTGGAACGCGATTCCTGCCGGCGACCAAATCGATGCCGAAGGAAATGCTGCCGGTCGTCGACAGGCCTGTCGTGCAATATGCGGTGGATGAGGCGTTCGAAGCCGGCATCGAGCACATTGTCTTCGTGACGGGCCGCAACAAGGCGGTCATCGAGGATTATTTCGACCTGCATCCCGAATTGATCGGGACTTTGGAGCAGACCGGCAAGAAGGCGCAGCTTCAGGCGCTGGAAAGCCTGCTTCCCGTGGCCGGTGCGACGAGTTTCATCCGGCAGCAGTCGCCGCAAGGTCTCGGCCATGCGGTGTGGTGCGCCCGGGAGGTTATCGGCGATGAGCCCTTCGCATTGCTGTTGCCGGACATGGTGTCCTTCGGCGGTCGCGGATGTCTCGCCGAAATCGCTGACCTCTATGCGCAGACCGGCGGAAACGTCATCGCCGTCGAGCGCTGCGATCCGACCGAAACCAGCAAATACGGTATCGTCGGCTGCGGCGCGGATGTCGGCTCGGGTTTCGAGGTGACCGCCATGGTCGAAAAGCCGGCTCCCGCCAACGCGCCGTCGAACTACTACATCAACGGCCGCTACATCCTGCAGCCTGAGATATTCGCGCTGCTCGGCAATCAGCAGCGCGGCGCCGGCAACGAAATCCAGTTGACTGACGCCATGGTCCGCCTTGCGCAGAGCCAGGCTTTCTTCGCCCAGCCCTTCAACGGCCGGATGTTCGACTGCGGCTCGAAAGAAGGGTTCATCCAGGCCAATGTCGCCTTCGCGCTGGCGCGTGACGACATGAAGGGGCCGATCTTCGAGATGCTTCAGGAGTTCGTCCGGTCGCATGAGCGCCGGGTGGAAGCCGCATAAAGCCCATTTTTGGGGAGCATTAGCGTATGAATGGTGACGCAAGACACGCCGATATGTTTGGCCGCCCGGGTTTTCGCGGTGTCCGGCATGAAGCTTGCGGTGCACTTATGCTGATGCCCCCGATCTTGCTCTAGCGCCTGCAAACTAGAGCATCGGACCCAAAACTGGAGACTGGTTTTGGAAGAATCCGGTGCTCAAACAAGAGATAGAGCGGCGGCACAGTTCGACTTGAAGGACCGCCGCTCTAGATGCAAACTAGAATTGGACCGAAGATGAATTATGCCAATTTTCCTCTCGACAAGAGGAAGCCATTGCCGAGTTCGGACGCAGTAAACGCCGAAGATTTCATCGACGTCGAGCGCCTGCTCGCCATGGCAGCAAGGCAGGCAAAGGTGGTTGCGGTATGCGCCGCCATCGGTCTTTTTCTGGGCGTGCTCTATTTGCAGACCACGCCTCCCACCTACATGGCAACGAGCCGCGTGCTAATCGACGAAGGCTTGAACAAGGTCGTTGACGAGGTCTCGGCGGCGTCGGTCAGCATGCAGACCGATTCCGCCATTCTGAGCCAGATCGAAATTCTCCACTCGGCGAGGCTGGCGGCGGTGGTCGTCGACAAGCAGAAGCTCGATCAAAACGACGCTTTCATGAACCCTCCGACGTCGGCCGTGTCGAAGGCCAACGGTTTTGTGCGCGGCGTGATCCGGTACTTCCGTCCCAGCCCCGCTGTGGTGGGCACCACCGACGTTACCCAGCTTGATGCGGCGACGCGTGAGGCGATGATCGCCTCGTCACGCCGCGATTACGCAATCCTCAAACTGCAGAACGAGGTGCAAGCCGAGCGAATCGGTCGAAGCTATGTGATCTCCATAGCCTATCAGGCGACGGATCCTGCGCTCGCGACCGCGATCACCAAAGCCTATGCCGACGCCTATCTCGCCGATCAGCTCGATGCGAGCTTCGATGCGACCGAGCGAGCGGCGGTCTGGCTGCAAGGCCGGCTGACGGAGCTTCGCGAAAGTTCCCAAGGAGCGGCGCTCGCGGTCGAGAAGTTCAGGGCCGAACATGGATTGGCCGTCAATAACAATGGCCAGTTGATCAGCGACAAGCAACTGTCCGACCTCAATGAGCAGCTCATTGAAGCGCAGGCCGATACCGCGCGCGCCAGCGCCCGCTATCAGCAGTACAAGTCGATCGTCGAAAGCGGCTCGGACAACGCATTCAGGGATGCCGCCATATCCGCCGACCAGCCGAGCAGCTCGGTCATTTCGACGCTCAAGACCCGCTATCTCACTGTCGCCAAGCGGCAGCAGGATATCGAAGCCAATTTCGGCGCCGAGCATCCCCAGGCGGTCGCGCTGGCCAAGGAAAAGGCCGACATATCGGCGCAGATTTTCGGCGAGCTGAAGCAACTGACCGAAAGCTATCGCAACGAATACGAAGTCGCTCTCGCGCGCGAGACGGCGCTCCGCGCAAATGTCGCGCTAGCGGCCGGCAAGAGTTCCATCGACAACCAGACGCAGGTCCAGCTGCGCGAGCTGGAGCAGAAGGCAACGGCGCTCTCGACACTTTATCAGACATTCCTTGGCCGCTACGAGGAAGCCTCCCAGCAGCAATCCTTCCCGGTCGGCAAGATCCGCGTCATCTCAGACGCGACGCTGCCGCAGTCGGCGGCAACGCCGCGCACGTCCATCGTGCTGGGACTTTCGCTTGTGCTTGGCCTGATGATGGGGGCCGGGGTCGGTGGCCTGAACGAATTCAGGGAACGGTTCTTCAGGACCGGTGAGGACGTTCGCGATCGCGTCGGCCTCAAATTCCTCGGCTACCTGCCAGTCATTGGCAGCAAGGTCGCCAAGAACGATGACGGTCAGGCGGATGTCAAAACCGCCCAATCACCGTCGGCCGCCGAAAGACGCGCGCGCATGCGGGTCAGCATCGACGCCCCGGCATCGATGTTTTCCGAAACGCTCCGCAGCGCCAAGATTGCCTTCGACGTCGTATTGGAAGGGCAAGGCAGCCGGGTCATCGGCGTGATCTCGGTCCTTCCCGGCGAGGGCAAATCGACCGTGGCGGCGAATCTGGCCGGACTGCTTGCCGCCAACGGCTCCAAAACGCTGCTGGTGGACGGCGACCTGCGCAACCCCGGCCTCAGCCGCAGCCTTGGCATGGAGGCCGAGCAAGGCCTGATGGAAGCGGTGGTGAGCGGGCAGACCTGGCAGTCCGTCGGCAAGATCGACCGACAGACCAAGCTGGCGATCGTCCCGGCCGTCCCGCGCGGTCATTTCTCCCACACAAGCGAGCTTCTGTCGTCGGCCGGGATGCGACGTTTCATCGACAACGCCAAGGAAACCTTCGAGTACATCGTCGTCGATCTGCCGCCGCTCGGCCCCGTGGTCGATGCCAAGGCCTTTGCTCCGCTTGCCGACGGCTTCGTGCTCGTGACCGAGTGGGGGCGCACGCCGCGCGCGATGGTGCAATCCATACTGAGTTCGGAATCCTACATCGCCAACAAGATCGTCGGCGTGGTGTTGAACAAGGTCGATCTGAAGAAGCTGGCGAAGTATGGATCGATCGGCGGCTCGGAGAAATTCTTCGACAGGTATTCGAGCTACTATCTGGAAAAATCGGAAGCGCGGACGAAGGCAAATACCTGAGGCCCGTATAGAATGGATGTTGAGCGGATCGTCGTCCTGTGCGGCGAGGCCGATGCTGGCTGATGCGGCGTGAGCGAACACGGATGCCCTCGAGCAAGGCAATGATCGGCGGCTGGGCATGAAGCGACAGTGTCGACGGGAATGATGTCCTATGCGTGGGTCGATCGCCTCGCTTGACCGCGCCGCGACCGGTCGACACCTAGGAAAGAGGGCTCACCACTTGCAAAGAGCGTGGGCACCATGCTTCGCGCTGCACATTCCACAGCAGCATGTTTGCAGCCACGAACCGGCGTGACACGCCGGCGCGGTTACGCCGCCTTGAGCCGATAGCGGAAGATGGTGTGGTCGAGCAGAAGCCGGACTCGCGGTTCGGCCTCGATGGCAATCAACCAGCTTGCGGCGACCATGGTCGCGCCGACGATGACCACCGAAAGCAGGTATGGCACTCCCGCACGCATCAGGGCGCCGAGAATGGCAGCGCCGACGACATCGTGGATCAGATAGAGAGGGTAGGTCATCAGGCCGATCCGGCGCCAGCCGCGCCAGGAGAGGTCGAGCCGCAACGACCATGCCATCAGGGCGATGGCAACGAGGAAGAAGACGATCGGTGGCGCGTATGGCATCTGCTCTTCGACCTTCACGGTGTGAACATCGACCGAACTGGCGATCTGGAGGACGCAGCCGACGAGAAACAGCGCGCAGAGGACAAGACGGAAAGGCGTCACCGCCTTGAAGCGCATCAGCCAGATCATGACGCCCGTCGCAAAGAAGCACCCATGATGCACCAGCAGCAGGGCGAGCCAACGCGTCTCGGCAAAGGCCGACCAGTCGAGCGGATAATACAGGCACCAGAAGAGCGTGCTGACCATGCCGATCACAATGGCCACGACCTCCATCAGATGGAAGCGGCCCAGCCACAGCAAGGTCCAGACGACGGCGTAAAAGGCAATCTCGATGCCGAGCGTCCAATAGACGCTGTCGACCCAGGGGGAGTAGGGAACGAACAATGCCGTGCGAACGAGCCGGTTCACGGCATCCGTCGGCCAGCTGAGGCCGACGAGGAGCAGCACCGCCGCAGTGACCGGCGCGCAGATCCAGACCGCCGGCGCCAGCCGCTTCACCCTTGCCTCGAAAAACCGCAAGGGGGTTGAGTTTTCGGCGCTGAAGGCGATGACGAAGCCGCTGATGACGAAAAACACTTGGACGCCGACCCATCCGGAGCCGAGCATCTCCAGTTCCGGATGCGGCGGGATGCCGCCGGTGGCCCGTGCCGAAACGCCGGCGGGAAAGGCCCACACCCAGTAACCGTAGTGGTAGAACATCACGAGGACGGCGGCGAGAAATCGAAGAATGTCGACGCCGCCAAATGTGGTTTTTTGCTGAGCCATGCCGTATCGTCGGTGGGCGCCCCGGCAAAACTGTATGGCGATTTGCTGCATTGCACAATAGCCAATTGGCTACCGGCGCGCTGTCGATGGCCAGATGTCTTTACAGGCCGATCCCGCGTCCCTTCAGCACTGCGGTGATTTCGTCGAGAATGACCGGATCGTCGATGGTCGCCGGCATAGTCCATTCTTCCTTGTCGGCAATTTTTTGCATGGTGCCGCGCAGGATTTTGCCGGAGCGCGTCTTTGGCAGGCGCTTGATCGTCACCACCGTCTTGAAGGCGGCGACCGGGCCGATGCGCTCGCGCACTAGGGTGACCACCTCGGTCTCGATAGTGCCGGTATCGCGGTCGACACCCGCATTCAGCACGACGAAGCCGAGCGGAACCTGGCCCTTCATCTGATCGGCGATGCCGATGACGGCGCATTCGGCAACGTCCGGATGCGCGGCCAGCACCTCCTCCATGGCGCCGGTCGACAGCCGGTGGCCGGCGACATTGATGATGTCGTCGGTTCGGGCCATGACGAACAAATAGCCATCCTCGTCCATCATGCCGGCATCCGCCGTCTTGTAGAAGCCGGGGAATTCGTCGAGATAGGCTTGGCGAAACCGGTCATCGGCATTCCACAGCGTCGGCAGGCAGCCGGCCGGGAGCGGCAGCTTGACCACGACATTGCCCAGCGTGCCGCGCTCGACCTCATGACCTCCATCATCGAGCACGCGGATGTCATAGCCGGGCATCGGCACGCCGGGCGAGCCGTATTTCACCGGCAGCAGGCCCAATCCGGCCGGGTTGATCGTCATCGGCGAGCCGGTCTCGGTCTGCCACCAATGATCGATCACCGGCACGTGCAACTTCTGCTCCGCCCATTTGATGGTTTCCGGATCGGCGCGCTCGCCGGCGAGGAACAGCGTGCGGAATTTCGAGAGGTCGTATTTCGGGACGAATTCGCCCTTGGGATCCTGTCCCTTGATGGCGCGGAAGGCGGTCGGCGCGGTGAACAGCGCG
>NZ_RZTI01000010.1:0-57440 GCF_003997275.1 Mesorhizobium sp. M6A.T.Ce.TU.002.03.1.1 | reverse complement strand
GCGACCACGCCATGCTCTGACATCACCCGCCAGTAGGTGCCGGCGTCGGGCGTGCCGACCGGCTTGCCCTCGAACATGACGGTCGTGCAGCCATGCAGCAGCGGGCCGTAGACGATATAGGAATGGCCGACCACCCAGCCGACGTCGGAAGCCGCCCAGAACACCTCTCCCGGCTTGACGCCGAACTCGTTCTCCATCGACCATTTCAGCGCAACCATGTGGCCGCCATTGTCGCGCACGATGCCCTTGGGCTGGCCGGTCGTTCCGGACGTGTAGATGATGTAGAGCGGGTCGGTGGCGAGCACCGGAACGCAGTCGACATTGGCGCCCGCGGCCCGCTCGCGGGCGACGGCGTCGGCATAGTCGATGTCATGGTTTTCCCTGAGCTCGCAGCGCAGCTGGTCGCGCTGCAGGATGAGGCAGGCGTCGGGCTTGTGCCGCGACGTCTCGATCGCCTTGTCGAGCAGCGGCTTGTAGGCGACGACGCGCCCAGGCTCCAGGCCGCAAGAGGCGGAGATGATCAGCTTCGGCTTGGCGTCGTCGATGCGCGTGGCGAGTTCGTGCGAGGCAAAGCCGCCGAAGACGACCGAATGCACGGCGCCGATCCGGGCGCAGGCAAGCATGGCGAAGGCCGCTTCCGGAACCATCGGCATGTAGATGATGACGCGATCGCCTTTCTGGACGCCGCGGTTCTTCAGCACCGAAGTCAGCGCGACCACCTCGCGCTTCAGTTCGGCATAGGTGAATTTCTTGATCGTGCCTGAAATCGCGCTGTCATGGATCAGCGCGATCTGATCGGCGCGGCCACCCGTCACGTGACGGTCAACGGCGTTGAAGCAGGTGTTGCAGGAGGCGCCGCCAAACCAGCGCCCGTAGACGCCGGCATTCGGATCGAACACGTTGTCGTAGGGTGAGAACCAGTCGATGGCTTTGGCCGCATCCGCCCAGAATTTCTCCGGATCGCGTTTCCAGCTGTCATAGACCTCGTGGTAGCGTGACGCCATCCAGCTTCCTCCCCAGGAATGTTTGCTGTCTTTGAAATAGCGTATGCTGTTTTTGCAAGCATGTGCAATTTCGTCTTTTGGCGACCTCGCCTTGGCCGCAAAACGCGGCATGATGGTCTAGGGTCATAATGGGGGGCAAGGCGCAATGAAGTCGCGATGCGAGGTTGCCGTGTTGGCGGCTGTGCTGTTGACGGTCGCTTCCGCCGCTCAGGCCGGCGATGCGGCGGCGAGGCGCATTATCGGCTTTTCGCCGGACGGCAACTATTTCGCCTTCGAGCAATACGGCACGCTCGATGCCGGTGTTTCGGATTCGGGCTGGTCGGAGATCGACATCATCGACACACGCACCGACGAGTTCGTCGGCGGCAAGCCCATCCGCATCGTCGATGAGACCGAGGATTCGACCCTGACGGTGGAGCAGGCGAGGGCACAGGCAGCCGCGCAGGCGGCACCTCTGCTCGCCCGATATGCCATCGCGCCGCGCGGCGAACGGACGGCCGTGGACAAATTCACCTTTCCCGACGACATGATCGGTTACCAAGACATTGCGCGCCTGGAGCAGGTTTCGCAGAAATGGCTTTCGCCGAGCTATGACGAGCTTGGCATCTCGACCATCCAGCTCGACCAGACCCTAGCCGGGAGCACGACGGATTGCTCGTCAAGTTTCGATGAGACGCAGCAAGGCGCCACGGCCGGCAAGGCGCTCGGTTTCCGCCTGACGCTGCAGGGACAGGATGGCAAGCCGTTCAAGCTGCTGCATGAGGACAAAGCCGTGCCCGGCTCGAGGAATTGTCCGACTTCCTACAGCCTGTCGGAATCCTATGCGTTCACCCCGGATGGCAAATCGGCAGTGCTAGCCGTGCTCGTGCAACGCTTCAGTCAGGGATTTGAAGGACGGGACCGCCGCTTTATCGCCGTGACCGGCGAGGTGCCTTGAAAGCCGCTCGCGCCCAGGCATCCTCGACGCCATCTCGACTGCCCTATTCGGATTGGTTCTAGAGCGGCAGCGCCGCGAGCACGAGTCCGACCCCGCCGGCGATCAGCAAAGCGGCGGCGAGCGCCTTTCGGTGACGTTCGAACCCCGTCGGAGCCCGATCCCAATTGTAACGCATGTTCCGCCTCCCAAAACCCGCCGGATTCCTTACCTTACCAAAGGTAAGGAAAGCAACATTGTGCCTAAATCCACCAAACTGGTCTGACAATGCTCGGCGTGGCGCATGACAGCGTTGTCACCGATTATTTTTGGGGGCGTCTTTGCAAAGTCCCGCTTCGCAGATCGAAGCGGGCTTGCTTTTTGATGGCAAGCGGCAGCGCCGTGTTTGGCCGCGCTACATCCCCCAGCGCAGTGCCGCCGTATGCACCGGTGCGTCCCACAAGGCGGTCGTCTCGTCGTCGAGCATGGTCAGCGTGATCGAGCAGCCGGCCATGTCGAGCGATGTCACATAGGACCCGACCAGCGAGCGGGTGACCGTCACACCGTTATTCTCGAAGATATTTCGGGCACTGTTGTACATCAGGTAAAGCTCCATCAGCGGCGTGCCGCCGAAGCCGTTGATGAAGAGCAGCGCCGGGCCTTTCGCCCGGTCGCCGAGATCGCCCAGGATCGCCAGGCAGATCTCCTCGGCGATGGCATCGGCGCTCTTCAGCGTGTCGCGGCGGCGGCCGGGCTCACCATGAATGCCGACGCCGAACTCCATCTCGCCGTCGCCGATATCGAAGGTCGGCTTGCCGGCCGCCGGCACGGTGCAACTGGTCAGCGCCACGCCCATAGAGCGCGTCGCGCCATTGACGCGTTCGCCAAGCGCCTTCAATGGTTTCAGCGCCATGCCTTGCTCGGCCGCGGCGCCGACGATCTTCTCGACCACCAGCGTGCCGGCGACGCCGCGCCGGCCGGTCGTGTAGGACGAGTTCTCGACGGCGACATCGTCATTGGTCACCATCTGCACGACGCCCTCCGACATTTCGGCGGCCATATCGAAATTCATCACATCGCCCTCGTAGTTCTTGACGATGAACAGACAGCCGGCGCCGGTGTTGACGGCCTCTACCGCGGCCAGCATCTGGTTCGGCGTCGGCGAGGTGAACACCTGGCCGGGGCAGGCGGCGTCCAGCATGCCATGCCCGACCAGCCCGCCATGCAGCGGCTCGTGGCCAGAGCCACCGCCGGAGATCAGCGCCACCTTGCCCGGCTTGAGCACCTTACGGCGGACGAATTTATGCTCGTCGCCAAGCACAAGGATGTCGGCATGGGCGGCGACGAAACCATCGAGGCTTTCGGTCAGCACCGTGTCGACCGAATTCAGAAATTTCTTCATGACCGTCCTCCCGAAATGGCCAGGCGCGGCGCGACTATGTCCCGCCCTTGCCGGCTATGCTGGTGATCTTCTGGATGAAATCGTTGACTGCCCGGTCGAGTGCTGCGTTCTGCTTGTCGTCACCGAAATCGGGAACGATCAGCGAGACATGCCGCGTCTTTCGCATGCCTGACGCCACCGACATTTTTCCCGGATGCGCCTGGTGGTAGGCAGCAAGAAAATGGTCGCGTTCGGCCGGGCTGAAATGGCAGACGGAGAAAATAGCCGGCAAATGTTTTGACGGGATCGGGATCGAATAGGCCGGGCTGGAAATCTGCGTGACGAAGCTGCGGTGCTTGCCGAGCGCGTCGGCGAGGCGCTGGCGCATGCCGGACGGGCGCTGGTCGATCACCTGCGACAGGATGGTCTTGTAAGCGCGGATCGCCTCTTCGGAGCCGGGTTCAGGTGTCTTGTCGGCCATGCCAGCGCCTAGATCGATACGTCCGCGATGGCCGCCTTGGCCATGGCGAGCTGGGCGGGAACCACGGAAAGGTCGCGCAGGCCGGCCTCAAGCAGCGCCGGGATCGACGCTGGATCGCCACCGGCGTCGCCGCACAGGCTGACCGGAATCTTTTGCGCGCGGCCGAAGGCGGCAACCGAGGCGATCAGCCGGAGCACGGCCGGATGCCGGACGGAATTCAGATGGGCGACGGAAGCATTGTCACGCGCCGCCGCCATCACATACTGGGTCAGGTCGTTCGAGCCGATCGAGAAGAAGGCGACGTTGGCAAACGCTTCCGGCGCGATCGCAACCGACGGCACCTCGACCATGATGCCGAGCGGCGGCATTTTTTGCGCGACGCCGCGCGCCACGAGACCAGCCTGTTCTTCCGTAAATAGCGCGACGGCACGTTCGTACTCGTCCGCCACGGCGATCATGGGGAACATCACCTTGAGATTGCCATGCACGGCGGCGCGCAACAGGGCCCGGATCTGCACGCGAAAGACCTCCGGTCGCGCCAGCGACAGCCTGATGCCGCGCAGGCCGAGAAACGGATTGCCCTCGTCCACGGTGAAGCCTGGCACCGGCTTGTCGCCGCCGGCATCGACGGTGCGGATGGTCACCGGCTTTTCGCCCGCCCATTCCAGCACCTTGCGGTAGGCGCAATATTGCGTCTCCTCGTCGGGCAGCGTCTTGCCGAACAGGAATTCGGTGCGCATCAGCCCGATGCCCTCACAGGTCGAGATATCGATGCCGTCGACATCGGATGGATCGGCGATGTTGACCTGCACGCGCACCGCTGTGCCGGCTTTTGTCACCGCCGGCCTCTCCAGATAGGTCTGTGCCTTGTCGCGACGGGCCGTGAACGACGACGAAGACCGGCGGAAAGCTTCGATCTCGGCCTTCGATGGCGAAAGCACGATGCCGCCATGCTCGGCGTCGAGCAGTGCGATGCCGGCAAGATGAGCCGGCGAAGCACCAAGCCCCACGATCATTGGCACGCCGCGCGAGCGCGCCAGCATGGCGACATGGCTGGCGGCACTGCCGGCTTTCAGCGCGATGCCGCCGCCGGAACTCCAGTTGGTTTCGAGAAAGCGCGTCGGAGCGATGTCCTCGCCATAGAAAATGGCTCCCGCCGGCGCAGCTGCCTCGCTGTCCTCGGTCAGCGCGCGCAGCACCTGGTCTCTGATGTCGCGCATGTCGGCCGCGCGTGCGCGGAAGTAATCCTGATCCGACGTTTCGTAGCCTGCGATCTCGGCATCCAGTGCCTGCCGCCATGCCGCATCGGCTGGCTGGCCGGCGGCAATCGCGGCAAAGGCCGGGCCGGTCAGCGCATCGTCCTCCAGCATGGCGATCTGGAATTCGAGAATGTCGGCTGCATCGCCTTCACTCGCTTCGATCAGCGCGGTGAGCCTGCCTGTCGCAATACCGATTGCCGTATCGAGCGCAGCCTTCTCTTCAGCAGCCGTTGCCTTGCCGGCATAGCGCGCGGCAACCGGGTCGAGGTTGAACAGCGGCCCCTCGGCATAGCCGGCCGAGGCCGAAATCCCCTTCAGCCTAAGCGGTTCGGGCATGGTCCACGCCCTCGTCGAAATCGCGCCGCACCAGCTCGGCCAGCGCGCCGACCGCCTCGCCGGCGCCGTCACCCCTCGCTCGGATATGCAGAACCGTCCCTTTCGGCGCCTTGGCCGCCATCACCTTGACGATGCTCTTGGCATCGAACCAAGGTCCGTTGGCGGCGAGCGCAACTTCGACATCGGCCGAAAATGTCTTGGCGAGCTTGGTGAACTTCACCGAAGGGCGCGCATGCAGGCCCACCTCGTGGGTGATCAGGACGGTGGCTTCTGCGGATGCGGACATTGAGTCAAAATTCCTGTTCATTCACGATGGCGATAATTCGTGTGCCGTCGCCACCACTTCCCTGAGCGAAGCGCCGCCGGAAGCTTCCGTCGCCGCCATCACCGCGCCCTCGACGATCGGCGCATTGCAGACGATGATCTTCTGCGCGCGCGGCTCGCCGATCATCTCGACCGCCATCTCGCTGTTGGTCTCGGCGCCGCCGAGATCGACAAGTATGGCGACACCCGCCTCCGACCAGGCCTTGTCGATGGCGCTCATGATCGCCTCGACATTGGTCCCCAGCCCGCCATGGCCGTTTCCGCCGCACCATGCAAGCGGCACTTCGTCGCCAACCATCTGGCGCACCATGTCCGCCGTGCCTTCGGCGACCAGCGGCGAGTGTGATACGATGACGATGCCGACATTGCTCATGCGTGCCCCTCGATGGTTTCGACAACGGCCCGCACCAGAAGCGCGACCGAGCGCCCGCCGGCATCCATATGGCCGATCGAGCGATCGCCGAGGAACGACGCGCGTCCGCGCAAGGCCTTCATCGGCACGGTGGCGTCGGCTGCCCTGTCGGCGGCGTCAGTGATTTCCGCCCCGGTCTTTCCCTGCAGCAGGGCGTCATGCACTGGCTGCAGCACGTCGAGCATGGTCTTTTGCCCGACTTGCGACTTGCCCCTCGCTGCCACCGCCTCGATTGCCTTGCCGAAAGCCGTAGCCAGATTGGCGCGATCCGGCTCTGCGGAAATCTCCTTGCCGAGCGCCATGAACAGCGTGCCGAACAGCGGTCCCGATGCCCCGCCCACCGTCATCACCAGCTTGGTGCCGATCGCCTTCAGCGCCTCCGGCAATGGCTTTGCAGCAAACCCCTCGGCCTCCGCCCGCACCGCCTCGAAGCCGCGCTTCATGTTCAGGCCATGGTCGCCATCGCCGATCGCCTGGTCGAGCGCGGTCAGTTCGTCCGCGTGGGCGGCAATCGTGTTGGCGGTGACGGATATCAGCGTCTTCAGGTCAACCTTGTCCATCGTCCCAGTCTTGTCCAGCGTCTCAGCGCTCATCGGTTTGCAATCCTGTTGCCGGCCTGGTCGAAGAACAGCGGCGCCCGGTAGCGGATAATCACCCTGTCGCCCTTTTCCAGTTGGATGTCGGGGTCGGTCAGCGTCACCAGCTTTCTGCTTCCCACCGTCACATGCAGGTGGTTCTGGTCGCCCAAATGTTCGACCCAGTTAACAACGCCGTCGGCGGGGCCATTCGATGCTTTGCCGATCGACAGATGTTCTGTACGCGCGCCGATCGTTTTGGTTCCCGCCGGCATGTCGCCATCCGGCAGCAGGCCGGTCGGCAACAGATTGATTGCCGGCTGGCCGAGCCTTGCGGCGACATGAAGGTTTGCCGGCTCGGAATAGATCGTCCGCGGCGTGCCGATCTGCACCAGCACGCCATCGGCGAGAATGCCGATGCGATCGGCCATCGTCATCGCCTCGATCTGGTCATGCGTGACATAAAGCATGGTGGCGCCGAGCTCGGCTTGGATGCGCTTCAGCTCGAGCCGGAGGTCGGCGCGCAGCTTGGCATCGAGCGACGACAGCGGCTCGTCCATCAGATAGATCGAGGGCTTGCGCACCAGGGCGCGCCCGATGGCGACGCGCTGCATCTCGCCGCCGGAAAGCTTGGTGGAGCGGTTGTTCAGCTTGTGGTGGATACGCACCATCTTGGCCACCTCTTCGACGCGGCGGCGCACCGCGTCCTCGCCCAGCCGCCGCGCAGGCGAGCGCAGCGGAAAGGCCAGATTGTCGTAGACCGACAGATGCGGATAAAGCGAATATTGCTGGAAGACGAAGGCGGTGTCGCGCTCGGCCGGCGAGAGTGCTGTTGCGTCGCGTCCGCCGATATGGATTGAGCCAGTATCCGGCCGTTCCAATCCGGCAATAAGCCGGAGCGTCGTCGTCTTGCCGGCCCCGGTCGGCCCGAGCAGCACGACGAATTCGCCATCGGTGACGTGCAGATCGAGAGCGTCCACCGCGATATGCTCGCCAAAGGCTTTGGTCACGCGTTGGATGTGCACGTCAGCCATGGCGGACCTCCGCGGTTGCGTCATGGATTGCGGTTCTCACCGCGCGGCCGGAGCCCTTTTCGAACAGCGACAGCCGTGCGCTGCTCAGCGCCAGGCCGACATGGTCGCCCGCATTGAGCCGGATTTCGGCCGGCACCCGCGCCTTGATGATGCCGCCGGATGTCTCCACCGCAACGATCTGCGTGGTGCCGAGATATTCGGTGCCATAGATGGCGCCGCGCAGCTTCGACGCGTCGTCGAAGCGGATGTGTTCCGGTCGGATGCCGAGCGCCATGTCGGCCGGCGCGATGTCCTCGCGCACCTCCGGCACCGCCACCTTGGCACCTTGCACCACTATCTCCCTGGCACCCTTTGAAAGCCCGCCGCCGAAGCCGAGAAAATTCATCGGCGGCGAGCCGATGAAATCGGCGACGAACATGGTAGCCGGCCGGTCGTAGATTTCGCGCGGGGTGCCGAACTGCTCGATGACGCCGTGGTTCATAACCGCGATCTTGTCGGCCATCGACATCGCTTCCATCTGGTCGTGCGTGACGTAGACCGTGGTGGCGCGGATGCGGTTGTGCAGTTCGCGCAGCTCATGGACCATGAGATCGCGGAATTCGGTGTCGAGCGTGCCGAGCGGCTCGTCCATCAGGAAGCATTTTGGCCGCCGCACGATGGCGCGGCCGAGCGCGACGCGCTGGCGATCACCGCCGGCAAGGCCGGAGACCGATTTGTTGAGCAGATGGTCGATGCGCAACAGCTTCGCCGTCTCTTCGACGCGCTGGCGGATTTCGATGCCGGGCATGCCTTGCGCCAGCAACGGGAAGCCGATGTTCTTACGCACATTCATGTGCGGATAGAGCGCGAACAGCTGAAAGACGAAGGCGATGTCGCGCTCGCGGGCACGTCGCATGGTGACGTCCTCGCCGCCGAGCAGGATCTTGCCGCCGGTCGGCAGTTCGAGCCCGGCAATCATGCGCAACGTCGTCGTCTTGCCGCAACCCGACGGCCCCAGCATGACGAAGAACTCGCCATTCCCGACGACGAAGTTGGAATCCTGCACGGCGACGAAATCGCCGAATGCCTTCCTCAGATGCTCAACGCGGATTTCAGCCATCGTCTACTCCGGAAACTTAGAGACGATGATGAACATCGCCGTGCCGGCCAGCATGGTGACGAAGGAGTACGTGTAGAGCGACAGCGCGAAGGGCTGAAACAGCATCAGGAAGCCGATGGCGATGAGCACCGTCGCGATGTTCTCCATCAGGCCGCGGCGGAGCGTGCGCGGCCACGACGATTTTCTGGAAACGGCAGGGCGCGTCATGCGGTTCTCCCTTCCTTCACCCCGTTCACGGGGCGACGCGGTTGCCAGGTGGTTCCCCCACTCCGTCGCTGCTTCGCAGCGCCACCTCTCCCCCCTCCGGAGGGAGAGGAAGGGAGTCTGGCTGAATTAAGTTCGCGCCCTTCCTCTACCCCGTCGATCGGGGGAGAGGTGTCGAGCGAAGCTCGACGGAGTGGGGGTCGACCTGGCGCGGCGGAAGAAGATGCATGTGCCTGCTTGTCATGCACGCTATCGCTAAACGTTAAGCGTTCGCAAATGTGTCGATCCCGTAGCCGTGGACGAGGAGAAGGGAAACGGTGGCACCGTCGGTTTCTTATTCCCACATCAATCATTTGCGCACCGCGCCGAAGGTGATGCCACGCAGCAATTGCTTGCGAAGCAGGATGGTGAACACCAGGATCGGCACCAGGAAGATCGTCGTGCCTGCAGCGACCGCCGGCCAGTCCTGGCCGCCTTCGCCAATGATGGTCGGGATGAAGGGCGGCGCGGTCTGCGCCGTGCCCGAAGTCAGCAGAGCGGCGAACGCATATTCGTTCCAGGCGAAGATCAGGCAGAAGATGGCGGTCGCGGCGATGCCGGTGGTCGCCTGCGGCAGCACGGTGCGCCAGAAGGCCTGCAGCCGCGTATAACCGTCGATCATCGCCGCTTCTTCGTATTCGCGCGGAATCTCGTCGATGAAGCCTTTCAGCAGCCACACGGCAAGCGACACATTGACCGCCGTATAGAGCAGGATCATGCCGAGCGCGGTGTCCGACAGGCCAAGCTCGCGATACATCAGATATATGGGAATGGCGACCGCGATCGGCGGCATCATCCGCGTCGACAGGATGAAGAACAGAAGGTCGTCGGCCAGCGGCACCTTGAAGCGCGAGAAGCCATAGGCCGACAACGTGCCGAGGAACACCGCGCAAAAAGTCGAGCCGAAGGCGATGATCAGCGAATTGACGAAGCGCGGCATGAAGTTGGACGGGCCGGCGATCACCATGTTGCGCTTGCGCGTGGTCTCGTCGCAGAAGCCGGTCGCCGGTCCAAGCGAGTTGATGTATTCCGGCGTCTGCCTTGTGCGCGTCGTGAACAGATTGCAGTAGCCTTCGAGGCTAGGCTGGAACAGGATCTTCGGCGGATACGCAATCGAATCCGGCGGCGTCTTGAAGCTGGTGGCGAAGATCCACAGCAGCGGCACGATCGAGATCAGCGCGTAAAGCACGATGATCGTGCCGGCGACGCGCTTCGACGTGGCCGAGGGTGCGACGACCGAATGGGCTGACGTCAGGCTCATCTCTGCTTCACCTTGTTGAGCGCCTTGACGTAGATATTGGCCAGCCCGAACACCGCGACGAACAGGATGATGGCGAAGGCCGAGGAGTAGCCCGTCCGCCAGCTTTCGAAGGCCTGCCGCTTCAGCGTGATCGAGGCGACTTCGGTGGTCGAGCCGGGTCCGCCGCCGGTGAGCAGGTTGACCATGTCGAACATCTTGAAGTTCTCGATGCCGCGGAACAGCACCGCCAGCATGATGAAGGGCAGCGCCATCGGCAGCGTGATCGACCAGAACTGCCGCCAGTTGGAGGCACGGTCGACCTCGGCCGCCTCATAGATATATTCGGGGATCGAGCGCAGCCCGGCGAGACAGATCAGCATCACGTACGGCGTCCACATCCAGGTGTCGACGATGACGATCGACCACGGTGCCAGCGAGACGTTGGAGAGCATGCCGATCTCCGTTGCCGGAATGCCGGTGACGAACGAGACGGCATAGGCGAACAGGCCGATCTGCGGCTCGTAGAGGAAGCGCCAGAAATTGCCGACCACTGCGGGCGACAGCATCATCGGCACCAGAATGATGGTCGTCCAGAAGGCGTGGCCGCGAAACTTCCGGTCGATCAGCCAGGCCAGCGTGAACCCGATCAGCGTCTGCAGCAGGATGGTCCAGAACACGAAATGCGCCGTCGTCTGCATGGCGATCCAGATATCCTGGTCGCCGAGGATGCGCTTGTAGTTGGCAAGGCCGACGTTTTTCACCACCTCGTTGGGGCGATTGGCGCGGTAATTGGTGAAGGAAAGATAGATCGCCCAGAACAGCGGAAAGATGTTGATGGCGAGCAGCAAAAGGATCGTCGGCGAGATGAACAGCCAGGCGAGGCCCTTGTCGCTGATGCCCCGGACCTTGCGGGCCAACGGCTCAGGCGTGGCCCGGGCAACGCTGTCCGCAGTCCGATTGAGCATGGTCAGTCCCGCTTCGGTCACTTTAAGTCGTCTCGACATTGGAATTTATCTGAACTGTGTCCCGTGCCAAGGGCGGCACGGGACCAGAGCATGATGCCGAAAAGTGTTAAGCGGTTTTCGGACGACGTCATGCTCACTCGCTCTTGGTCCGGGGCCGGATGATTTCGGGTCTCCGACCCGAAATCATCCGGCCCTGGGGTCGTGGCTCGGGAGGAGCCGGTCTCTCGCCGATTACATCTTGCCGTCGTCCTGGAAGACCTCGGTCCAGTCCTTGACCAGGCCGTCGAGCGCGTCCTTCGCCGAACCCTGGCCGGCCACGACATAGTCGTGGAAGCGCTTCTGCGACGCCTGCAGCAGCGGCGCATAGCTCGGCTCAGCCCAGAAGTCCTTCACGATGGCCATCGAGTCGAGGAAGGTCTGCGCATAAGGCTGGCTGGCCGGAAAGCTCGGGTCTTTCACGACCGCGTTGAGGCAGGAATAGCCGCCGAGCGACCACCATTTGGCCTGCACGTCCTTGTTGGCGAACCACTTGATGTATTTGAGCGCGGCTTCCTGCTTGTCGGAATAGGAAACCACCGAGATGCCCTGGCCGCCGAGCTGGGCGAACTGGTCGCCGTCGGGACCTTTGGGATTGGCGAAATAGCCAATCTTGTCGCCGCCGACATTCTCGTCCTTCTGCAGGCCTGGCCAGGTAAAGGCGAAGTTCATGTGCATCGCCACTTGGCCGGATTTGAAGGCATCGACGCCTTCGCCCATGTAGCTGTTCGAAGCCCCGGGAGGCGTGCAGCAGTCGTAGAGCGCCTTGTAGAACTCCAGACCCTTCACCGATTTCTCGGAGTTGACGAAGCCGTCCATCTCGTAGGGCTTGTCGGGGTTCTCGTATTTGAAGCCGAAGCTGTAGAGCACGTCCATGGCGCCCATGGTGATGCCTTCGGAGCCGCGCTCGGTATAGATCGACGCGCCGTACACGGTCTTGCCGTCGATCTCGCGCTTCTGGAAGAACTCGGCGATCTGCTTCAGCTGGTCGAAGGTCGTCGGCGCGGCGAGATCCCAGCCGTATTTCTCCTTGAATTCCTTCTGCAGTTCCGGCTTGGAGAACCAGTCCTTGCGATAGGTCCAGCCGACGACATCGCCCATGGCCGGCAGTGCCCAGTAGTTCGGCGTGTTCTTCGGCCATTCCGAATAGCCGACGACCGTGGCCGGCACGAAGTCGTCCATGCTGATCTTCTCCTTGTCGAAGAAGTCGTTCAGCTTGACGTAATGGCCGTTCTCGGCGGAGCCGCCGATCCACTGGCTATCGCCGATGATCAGGTCGCACAGCTTGCCCTTGGAATTCAGTTCGTTGAGAAACCGATCGGCATAGTTGGTCCACGGCACGAACTCGAATTTCATGCCGATGCCGGATTCCTTGGTGAAATCCTTGGACAGTTCCACAAGAGCGTTCGCCGGGTCCCAGGCTGCCCAGCAAAGCGTCAGATCTTCCGCATGCGCGACGTTCGAAACGGCTGTCGACGCAAACATCGCCGAGGTCAGTCCCAACGTCAGTTTCAAGGTCGATTTCATGCCTTCCTCCCATTTGCGAAACGCGCCCGGATGACGGTTTCAAAAACCTCAACCCCCCTCCTCAGGGGCCTAAACACTATGACGGGTTGAGCGCCGGATGTTTAGTAATTTGTTTAGTGATGCAATTTTTACTAAACAAGGCAAGCGAATTCGTCGCTGCACCGCAGCATGGCGCGTCGGCTCCGGGCGCTGGTTCAGGAAAGGCGGCTTCTGTCGGGTTGTCTGGCGCGCCGGGTGCCGGCTTATTTGACCGTTTTGGTGCTCACTGTCACCGGCCGGATTGCTGGGGCCGGCGGCAGCAGAGCCCGTATGTCGGCGAACGGGAAGACCGGCTCGAAGCGAAAGGCTTCGGCGAAGGAACCGGCTGCGCCATTGCACTGGCCGGCGCGAAACGCGTTCTGCGTGCGCGCCGCATCGACGAAACGTTCGGGATCCTGCGACTGATGCGCCCGGATCGCCATCGCCTTGCGATCGAAATGCCCTGATATGTCGACATAATGCGTCGGCGAAAAACCGGTACCGCCGAGCGTATCGGCATGCAGCACCGGGACTGCGAAAGACGCCGCGATGCGCACGCCGTCCGACAGCGCGCGGTGGTCGCCATGATAGTCGTTCGGCGCATGGGTGATCGCCAGGTCCGGCTTCACGTCGCCGATCAGCGTCTTCAGTGCCGCGATCAGCGCGGCGTCGGCAACCAGCGCGCCGTCCGGAAAATCGAGGAAGTGCGGTGTTGCGCCAAGCAGGTCCGCCGCCACAGCCGCTTCCTCGCGGCGGGCGCGGGCGAGCGGTTCCGGATCGCCCTTCCCACCCTTGGCGCCGTCCGTGGCTATCGCAAAAACCAGTTCTGCGCCTTGCGCGGCATAGGCTGCCATCGTACCGAACATGAAAATCTCGATGTCGTCCGGATGCGCACCGAGCGCCAGTATCTTCACCCTGCTCTCCCTGGAACTGGAAACACGTGACGAACGGAATTCTGCTCGCCCTGATCGCCTATGCAAGCTATTCATTCAACGATGCCGTTGTCAAAAGCCTGGGTGGGCAGTTCACGGTGTTCGAGATCGGGTTCTTCTCGACATTGTTTGCCGGCTTCTTTCTTCTCTTCACCCGGCTGAACGGCGAACGCTGGCGCGATTTCTGGCGCACGAAGCGGCCTTGGGCGGTTCAGGCCCGCGCCTGGGCCGGCATCGCGTCCGGCGTGCTCAGCGTCTATGCCTTCACCACCATCCCGCTGGCGGAAGCCTATGCGCTGATTTTCCTGGCGCCGCTCTGCGTCACCATCCTTTCCACCCTCATCCTCAAGGAGAAGGTCGGCCCTTGGCGATGGCTGGCGGTGGTCGCCGGCTTTGCCGGCGTCATGCTGGTCGTGCGGCCGGGCTTTCGCGAGATGCATCTCGGTCACCTCGCTGCGTTCGGCGTTGCTTTCCTTGCCGCCGCCAGCATCATCCTGATGCGCTCGCTCGCGGCTGGGGAAAAGCGCACGACGATGCTCGGCGTGCTGATTGGCTACGGCCTGTTCTTCAACGGCATCGGTGCCGCGGCCACGTCATTCACGCTTCCGGACGCAAGGCAGCTGACCTGGTTGGTGCTGTCGGGTGCGTTCACGTCTTGCGGACAATTGCTTCAGCTTATGGCCGTGAAATACGCGCCAGCCAACCGGATCGCGCCGACGCATTATTCGCAGATCGTCTGGGCGGTCATCCTGGGCGCGCTGTTCTTCCAGGAATATCCCGATTTTCTGTCGCTTGTCGGTCTCGCCATCGTCGGTGGCTCCGGCCTTTTGACGATGGTGCGCGAGGAGGCGAGGTTGGGCACGGTGCGCTGGAACCCATTTTCGCGAACCCGGCTTTGAACTGGCCCGCTGCCGTCGGTTGCGCGGCGACCGCCACCGCTGATATGCCGACGCTGCGGACCTGCCGCGATTGGATGAGTACGTCCGTGGGACGATGACCAGAAAACCCTTGCCGGAACTCCCGGTCTCCGCCGTGCTGCCGGCGCTCAGCGAGGCGCTTGGCCATGGCAACAGCGCCGTGCTGGTGGCGCCGCCCGGCGCCGGCAAGACGACGCTGGTGCCACTGGCGCTGCTCGATGCAGCATGGCTCGGCACGGGCAAGATCATTCTGCTCGAGCCGCGCCGGCTCGCTGCCCGCGCCGCTGCCCGCCGCATGGCCGAACTGCTCGGCGAGGAGCCCGGCGAGACGGTCGGCTATGCCATGCGCATGGAAAACCGGACCTCGGCAAGGACGAAAATTCTTGTCGTTACCGAGGGCGTGCTGTCCCGCATGATCCTCGACGATCCGGAACTGCCCGGTGTCTCGGCGGTGTTCTTCGACGAATTCCACGAGCGCTCGCTCGACGGCGATTTCGGTCTGGCGCTGGCGCTCGATGTGCAAGGTGCGCTGAGGCCCGATCTGCGATTGCTGGTGACGTCGGCAACGCTCGACGGCGCGCGTGTCGCTCGCTTGCTTTCCGGCGCCCCGGTGATCGAGAGCGAAGGCCGCGCCTTTCCCGTCGATATCCGTTACGACGAACGGCCGGCCGGCATCGCCATCGAGGACGCCATGGCCAAGGCGATCCGCGCGGCCCTTGCCGAGGAGAGCGGCAGCGTGCTCGCCTTCCTGCCCGGCCAGCGCGAGATCGAGCGCACCGCCGAGCGGCTGCAGGGCCGCGTCAGTGCCGACACCGACATCGTGCCACTCTACGGCATGCTCGACGGCAAGGCGCAGGACGCGGCCATCAAGCCGGCGCCATCCGGCCGCCGCAAGGTGGTGCTGGCAACGTCGATCGCCGAAACCTCGATCACCATCGACGGTGTGCGCGTCGTCATCGATTCCGGTCTGTCGCGGCTGCCGCGCTACGAGCCGGCCAGCGGCCTGACGCGGCTGGAGACGGTGCGTGTCAGCAGAGCCTCCGCCGACCAGCGCGCCGGCCGCGCCGGACGCACACAACCGGGCGTCGCCATCCGGCTGTGGCGAGCCGAGCAGACGGCGGCACTTCCCGCGTTCACCCCGCCGGAGATCATCGAGGCCGATCTTTCCGGACTTCTGCTCGATTGCGCCGCCTTCGGTGTTGCCGATCCAACGAGCCTTTCGTTCCTCGATCCGCCGCCGGCCCCGGCGCTCAACGAGGCAAGGTCGCTGCTTCGTGCGCTCGATGCCATTGACGAGGCAGGGCGCCTGACGGAAGCGGGTGCTGCGATGCGCAGGCTGGCGCTACCGGTGCGGCTCGCTCACATGGTCGCCGAGGCGGCGAAGACCGGCCAGGCGTTCGAGGCGGCCATGCTCGCCGTGCTGCTCACCGAGCGCGGCCTTGGCGGCGACGGCGCCGACCTCGAACGCCGGCTGATGCGGTTCCGATCCGAAAGATCGCCGCGCGCCACATCGGCGCGGCAGCTTGCAGAGCGGCTGGCGAGGCAGGCCGGTGGCGGGAGAAACAATGAGCAGGCTTCCGCCGGCGCCCTCCTCATCCGTGCCTGGCCGGACCGTGTCGCCAGGGCGCGCGGCGAGCGCGGCCGTTTCGTGCTGGCCAACGGTTCGGGCGCCATGCTCGACACCGCTGATCCCCTGGCGGGCGAAACCTGGCTCGTCGTCGCCGACCTGCAGGGCAAGGCGCAGAATGCCCGCATCACGGCAGCAGCGGCGATAGATGAGACCGACATTCGCGCTTCGCTTGCCGACAAGATCGAGACCCGCGGGGAAACGAGCTTCGACCGCGACAGGCGCGCGGTGCGCGTGCGCGAAACCGTTCGCCTCGGCGCCATCACGCTATCCGAACGCATGCTGCCGGCGCCGGCCGGCACTGAGGCGGATCACGCGATCCTTGACGCCTTGCGCCAACACGGGCTGTCGCTTTTGCCGTGGGGCAAGGAGGCGGAAACGCTGCGCCAACGGCTCGGCTGGCTGCATCGCGGCCTCGGCGCGCCCTGGCCCGACGTTTCCGACGCCGCGCTCATCGACAGTCTCGACGATTGGCTGCTGCCGTACCTCTCTGGTGCGGCGTCGTTCGCCGCGATCGACCCGGGCGTGCTTTCGATCGGCCTCATGGCATTGGTGCCGCACGATCTCCAGCGCAGGATCGAGGCGCTGGCGCCGACCCATTTCGACGCGCCGTCAGGCAGTCGCGTGCCGATCCGCTATGACGGCGAATGGCCGGTGCTGGCGATCCGCGTCCAGGAGCTGTTCGGTCTCGACCGGCACCCTTCGATTGCCAATGGCACCGTGCCGCTGACGCTCGAGCTTTTGTCGCCCGCGCACCGGCCGATCCAGACGACGCGCGACCTGCCCGGTTTCTGGCGCGGTTCCTGGGCCGATGTGCGGGCCGACATGCGTGGCCGCTATCCCCGGCACGTCTGGCCGGAGAACCCGCTTCTCGCCGCCGCCACCAGCCGCGCCAAACCGCGTGGCAGCTGACGCAGACCGACCATGATCCGATCATGGTCAACAAGAAGACAGAAACATCTACCGCTTCTCCTTTCCCGGCTATAATCCTTGGTCATGATAAACATCCTGCAGGCGCCCGACTTCCAGCAAAGCCAGCGGCTGCGTCTCAACACGCTGATCAGGCTGCGCTGGCTCGCCATCGTCGGCCAGAGCCTGACGGTGCTCGTCGTTGCCTATGGGCTGAAATTTCCGCTGCCTGTCAGCCTCTGCTTCGCGCTGATCGCCTGCTCTGCCTGGATGAACCTGTTGCTGACCTTCCGCTATCCGGCAGCGCATCGGCTGACGCCGCTGCCGGCCTTTGCCATCCTGACCATCGACAGCCTGCAGCTTGCCGGCCTGCTCTACATGACCGGCGGCCTCACCAATCCGTTTTCGGTGCTGGTGACCGTGCCGGTGGTCATCTCGGCGACGTCGCTGCCGCTGCGCCTGACGGCCATCCTCGGCGCGCTGGTGATGGTGGCGGCGACCCTGCTGGTCTTCTTCCATCTGCCGCTGCCCTGGTATGAGGGCGCGCCGCTGGAGATGCCGTTCATCTATGTCGCAGGCATGTGGATGGCGGTGTTTTCCTCGATCGCCTTCACCGCGATCTACGCCTTCCGCGTGGCCGAGGAAGCACGCTTGCTCGCCAACGCGCTTGCCGCCACCGAGCTGGTGCTGCAGCGCGAGCAGCACCTGTCGGCACTGGACGGCCTTGCCGCCGCCGCCGCGCATGAGCTGGGCACGCCACTTGCCACCATCACCCTTGTCGTCAAGGAGATGGAGAAGGCACTTGGCAATGACCCGAAATACCGGGACGACGTGACCCTGCTGCGCTCGCAGAGCGAGCGTTGCCGCGAAATTCTCAAACGTCTCACCAGCCTCTCGTCTGAGGGCGAGGCGCATCTCTCCCGCCTGCCGCTGACCTCGCTGGTCGAGGAGATGACGGCGCCGCACCGTGATTTCGGCATCTCGATCAAGCTTCGTCCCGGCGAGCGCATCGGCCCCGAACCGGTAGGGCGGCGCAATCCCGGCGTCATCTACGGCCTCGGCAATCTGGTCGAGAACGCCGTCGATTTTGCCCGCAAGGCCGTCACCGTGCGCTGGAGCTGGAACGAGGCCGCCGTTACCTTCTCGATCACCGACGACGGGCCGGGTTTCCCTCCCGAAATCATCGACCGCATCGGCGAGCCCTATATGTCGACACGCCAGGGCACCGAGGCCGGCGGCGGCCTGGGCCTGGGGCTTTTCATAGCCAAGACCTTGCTGGAACGCTCGGGGGCCACGCTTGATTTCCGCAATTCAAACGAGCCGGGCGAGGGCGCCATCGTGCAGATATCGTGGCCACGCAGCGTCTTCCTCAATCCTGAATCGGCTTCGGCCACCATGTTTGACACGGCTTGAATTGGACAACAGCGCTCCAAAACGATATTTGCGTAAAAATCAGGCAGCAGGAATTTAGAAGACGATGAATGGCGACGAAACGATTGGCGCAATGGTTGAAGGCGAGGACACCTCGCTGTTGATCGTCGACGACGACAAGCCATTCCTCACGCGACTTGCCCGCGCCATGGAAACCAGGGGTTTCGTGGTCGAGACGGCCGAGAGCGTCGAGGAGGCGGTGGCCAAGGCGCGCGCCAACCCGCCCGCTTATGCCGTGGTCGACATGCGGCTCGCCGACGGCAACGGCCTCGATGTCGTCGCCGCCATCCGCGAGAAGCGCGACGACGCCCGCGCCATCATCCTCACCGGCTACGGCAACATCGCCACTGCGGTGACGGCGGTGAAACTGGGAGCCATCGACTATCTGTCGAAGCCGGCCGATGCCGACGACATTTTCGCCGCCCTAACCCGCACCGCTGGCGAACGCGCCGCACCGCCTGAAAACCCGATGTCGGCCGACCGCGTGCGCTGGGAGCACATCCAGCGCGTCTACGAAATGTGCGACCGCAACGTCTCCGAGACCGCGCGCCGGCTTAACATGCACCGCCGCACGCTGCAGCGGATATTGGCCAAGCGCGCGCCCCGCTGATTAACGGCTGACTGACAGGCTGCTTGCCTCATTGCCGGGGCTTGCTCATCATCCTGCGAAGTGATTCCGTCCACCCGGGAACATGAGAGGCGACATGCAGGACCAGAAGCAGCGGCCGGTCTCCATTTTCCGCGAATTCCTCGACAGCGAGGCGGCCGGCGGCATCATCCTGATGGCAGCCGCGGCACTGGCGCTGATCGTCGCCAATTCGCCGCTGGCCGAAACCTACTTCGACGCCCTTCACGTCTATCTGGGACCGCTCAGCGTATCGCACTGGATCAATGACGGCCTGATGGCCGTCTTTTTCCTGCTGGTCGGCCTGGAGATCAAGCGCGAGATGCTGGACGGACAGCTCTCGACTTGGCCGCGGCGCGTCCTGCCCGGCGTCGCCGCCGCCGGCGGCATGCTGGTGCCGGCACTTGTCTATGTCGCCATCAACCGCGACAACCCAGCCGCTCTGTCCGGCTGGGCGATCCCGACCGCTACCGACATCGCGTTTGCGCTCGGCGTGCTGTCGCTGCTCGGCAACCGCGTGCCGGGGTCGCTGAAGGTATTCCTCACCGCGCTTGCCATCATCGACGACCTTGGCGCGGTCGTCATCATCGCCGTGTTCTACACGAGCGGCCTGTCGCTCGCCTATCTCGGCGCCGCCTTCGCGGTCATCGCTCTGCTCATCGCGCTCAACCGCATGGGCGTGCTGACGCTGCTGCCCTATCTCGTGCTTGGAGCCGTTCTGTGGGTGCTGGTGCTGAAGTCAGGCGTGCATGCCACGCTCGCCGGCGTGGCGCTGGCCCTGAGCATACCCCTGAAGGTCACTCCGGGCATCAGCCATGATCTCGACCATTCACCGCTGCATCGGCTCGAACACGGCCTGCATAACATCGTGCCGTTGTTCGTCATCCCGATCTTCGGCTTTGCCAATGCCGGCGTCTCGTTGGCCGGCCTGAGCGCAGCCGCTCTGGTCGAGCCGCTTACGCTGGGCGTTGCCGCCGGCCTCGTCGCCGGCAAGCTGGTCGGCGTGTTCGGCTCTTCCGCGCTTGCCATCCGGCTCGGCTTCGCCGACCTGCCTGTCAATGCCGGCTGGCTGCACATGGTTGGCATTTCGCTGCTCTGCGGCATCGGCTTCACCATGAGCCTGTTCATCGGCCTGCTCGCTTTCGCCAACAACGTCGAGCTGCAGGACGCGGTCAAGGTCGGCATCCTGGCCGGATCCTTCATCGCCGCGATCCTCGGCGCCGCCGTGCTGCTGGTCGCGCCGGCTGCGAACGGGGCGGACGAGGAAGAAGAATAGAAACTGGCTAGGTCGAGATTGATCATCATTTCGCCATCGGGCGAAGCTGCCGATCTCGCCCCTTGCGGGGGAGATGCCCGGCAGGGCAGAGGGGGGTGCTGTCGCTCCGACCTGCCAAACCTATCGCAACAAAACCCCTAAGACTGTTTCCCGATTGGGGGTGTGTTAAGCTGAAAGTTGGCAATCCTTCCCACCCCCCTCTGTCCTGCCGGACATCTCCCCCGCAAGGGGGGAGATCGGATGCCGCTTAGGCTTTCGCCAACCACGAACGCTGGCAGTCGGGTAGGCAGCACAAAGCACTGTATCCAGATAGCTCGAACGTTCTCTACTCGCTCTCGCCCTCCAGCGCCGGCACCGAGACGCCGGCGAGTTCCGCCGCGAGCAGCCGCGATGCTCCGGCCCGTGCGATCCTCAGCATCAGCGCCTTGCGCGTCGCCGCCGCCATGCGGTGCTCCGGCGCGTCGCGCAGGATTTCGGCGCCGTAGCCGTCGGACAGGATAAAACCGCATTCCTGCGGAAATATTTCCGAGGGCACGCCGGGATGGGTGGCGAAGAAGAAGCGGTCGGAGTGCAGCCGGTAGTCCGGCCATTTGCGGTCGACCCTGAAATCTTCGATCGAGGATTTGATCTCGATGATCCAGATGTCGCCCTGGCGGGTCAGCGCGACAAGGTCGGCGCGGCGCCCGGTCGCCAGCGACAGTTCGGGCAGCACATGCGCGCCCATTTCCTTAAGCAGCCGCTGCACGCCGCGCCGCACCAGCATGGCACGCTCGGACTGGCGGCCATCGATGAGCGGGTTGAGAGGGACAGGCGAGATGATTGGCATGGCAGCACCATGCCAGATTCTGTTCACGGTTTGAACCCGCTTTCTTCAGGCGATTATCCGGTTGGCAGCCCGGGCCTTTAACTGACCGGCATCATGCCCTCCAGCGCAATGATCCTCGTCCTTGCGCAGCGTTCGCGGATAGCTTTGAGCCGACCGTATTCTGGAGAGTCGTACCATGCCATGAGCGAAGCCATGTCCGGGAACTCGACAATGACCAGGCGATGAGGTTCCCAATCGCCTTCCAGCACTTTGGTGGCTCCGCCGCGAGCGATGTATCTTCCTCCATAGCGCGCTTCGGTTGCTGGTACATCCCGGCGGTATTCCTCGAAAACGGCGGCATCGGTTATGTCTACATCAGCAATAAGATAGGCTGCCATTGGCCTTACTCCCTGAAGAGAGCCAGTGAAGCACCTCCATTAGCGGCCCCGCAACTAAGCCAGCGGTACTACGCCTCGGAAACGACTCGCCTTCTCTCCGATTGGGGCGCTTAACTGGGTTCGTTGGCGCAGCTCTGGGAGGAGACGAACCATGCCGATGTATCTTACGAAATTCAGCTATACGCCCGAAACCTGGGCGCGCTTGATCGAAAACCCCGAGGATCGCCGCGAGGCGGCCCGTTCCTACATCGAATCGGTGGGCGGAAAGCTGCACGGGTTCTGGTACGCCTTCGGAGAGCACGATGGTTGGAATCTGTGGGAGGCGCCAGACAATGTCTCGATGGCATCTGTCATGCTGGCTATCGGTGCGGGCGGGGCGCTCAGCTCGCATGAGACCACCGTCCTCCTAAGCGTCGAAGAGACGATGCAAGCGCTTGGGAAGGCAAAGTCGATCCGGTATCGCCCGCCGGGGTCGTAAGGGCCGTCCGTTTGCGGCCTCGCGGAGTGCCGGAGGCTGGTCGCTCATGCCGCCGCGGAAGCGATTTTATCTCCAGCCAGCGCAGCCCCGGCAATATCATCCAGGATACGGCAGTGCGGCCGGTCGTCGCCGTGGCAGGCATGGATCAGCTTCTGCAAGGTCGAACGCATCGACTGCAACTCGCGCACCTTCTCCTCGATCGCCGTCACATGCGCGGCGGCGATCTCGCGCACATCATGGCTGGCGCGGCTGCGGTCCTGGTAGAGCGCCATCAATTGGCGGCAGTCGTCGATGGAAAAGCCGAGATTGCGCGAGCGGCGCAGAAAAGTCAGCCGGTGGATGTCGTCGCCGCAATAGTCGCGGTAGCCGTTGCCGGCGCGCGCAGGACGGATCAGGCCGATCTCCTCATAGTAGCGGATGGTCTTGGCCGGCAGGCCGGAACGGCGGGCGGCATCTCCGACATTCATGACAGTTCCTCGACCTTCGGCGGTCCGGCGAGCCGCCCCATTGAATTTCCTTCACAATCTAGCGAAGGCCGTTGCCGAAAAGCCACAGTTACGCACTTACCGGCGCGTAAGCCCCTGCATATAGGCATCGCGCGCTTGGCAAGCAAAGCAAATGCCAGCATGAATGATGGTGACAAAGCGGCCGTCTCGAGCCGCTCTATTTCGGGCGGGGCATCGGACCTTTTCATGCGCATGAAGTCATTCGCAATCGTCGCCGCACTTGCGCTGTCGACGGCTATTGCTGGTTGCAGCACCATCGGCTCGCAGATATTCACCAGCAACTATGGCCCGATGACCGATGCGGGCTATCAACTGCCGCGCATTCCGATCGAAAAGGTGCCGTTCAAGTACCGTCGGCAGGTGGTGAGCTACGACACCGATGAAAAGCCGGGCACTATCGTCGTCGATACGCAGAACAAGTTTCTCTATTACGTCATGGGCGGCGGCGAGGCGATGCGTTACGGCATCGGCGTCGGCCGCGAGGGATTTGAATGGCGCGGCACCGCCCGCATCGCGGTGAAGCGCGAATGGCCGACCTGGACGCCGCCTTCGGCGATGATCAAGCGCCAGCCGGAGCTCGCCAAGTTTGCCGGCGGCATGGAGCCGGGATTGACGAACCCACTCGGCGCGCGCGCGCTGTATCTGTTCAACAGAGGCGGCGATTCGGGCTACCGCCTGCATGGCAGCCCGGAATGGAACTCGATCGGCAAAGCGATGTCGTCGGGCTGCATCCGCCTGATGAACCAGGACATCATCGACCTTTACGACCGCACCTCCGTCGGCGCCAAGGTTATCGTTCTTTAGAACTCATACGCGGACCGTCTAGGCAACAACTGACGTCCCAAAACAGAAAACCGGGCAATTCGGCCCGGTTTTTTGTTGTCGCGAGAAGGCGAATGGAGTCCTTAAGAGACCTGCTCGACCTGCTGAACCTCGGGCACAAAATGCCGGAGCAGGTTCTGGATGCCATGCTTCAGCGTCGCCGTCGATGACGGGCAGCCGGCGCAGGCGCCTTTCATGTGCAGGAATACGGTGCCGTTCTCGAAGCCGCGGAAGGTGATGTCGCCACCGTCCTGGGCGACGGCCGGGCGCACCCGCGTGTCGAGCAGTTCCTTGATGGTGATGACCAGCTCCTCGTCGGCCTTGTCGTAGAATTCGCCGGTCTGGCTGGTCTCTGCAGCGGGACCGGCCTTGGCCATGACAGGCGCGCCGGACATAAAGTGTTCCATGATGGCGCCGAGGATCGCCGGCTTCAGATGCTGCCAGTCGGGACCGTCCTTGGTCACGGTGACGAAGTCATAGCCGAAAAAGACGCCGGTGACGCCCGGGATCTCGAACAGCCGGCCGGCCAGCGGCGAAGCTGAGGCGGCGCTGTCGGCATCACGGAAATCGGCGGTGCCTTCGACGAGCACTTCCTTGCCGGGCAGGAATTTCAATGTCGCCGGATTTGGCGTCGATTCGGTCTGGATGAACATGGACGTCTCCGTGCCCATTCGGGCAGACAGTTTGGAATAATTCTAAATAGGCCTTCTCGGCGGGACATTCAAGCGAAAGCCATCGCTAGAACGGCTGGCTGGGAGAATGTTTTTGCGGTCTTCTGCAACATGGTTTGAGGTGTGTTGAGCCAGGGCGAGCCGAAAATGATGGTTTCCGAGAACCGGAGCGGAGCGTACTTTTGGTACGTGAGCACCGGAAGCGCAGGAAGCCGCCGTTTGCAGGCCGACCTCACCTGAATATCAGCACACCTCAGGCCAGGCTGTCGATTTCTTCGTCAGACAGGTTCTGCGGCACCACCGTCACCGGGATGGGGAAGGCGGCGCCCTTGCCGGCGACCGCGCCGACCAGCGGCCCCGGCCCCTCCTTGCCGGCGCCGGCCGCCAGCACGAGGATGGCGATATCCTGGTCTTCTTCGATCAATTTGTGGATCTCTTCCGTCGGCTTGCCTTCGCGCACCACCAGTTCCGGCTCGATGCCGAGCTTCTGGCGCACCTTGTTGGCATAGCTGTCGAGGGCCGCGCGAGCCGTCGCTGTAGCCTCCTCGCGCATGATCTTCTCGACACCCAGCCAATGCTGGAAATCGTCCGGCTCGATCACATAGAGCAGCACCAGCACGCCGTTGGTGCTCTGCGCGCGCTTCGAGGCGTAGACGACGGCCCGCTCGCATTCAGGCGTGTCGTCGATGATCGCCAGGAACTTGCGGCGATGGCCGGCTTCGCGGCTGAGGCGTTTGGAGACCATATTCACCCTGTTCGACGGTTTCGGTTCGCAATCTGCCACCGCCACAGCCCGGCCGCAAGCGACCGGCGGATGTAGCGATGTTGGGCGCAGATCAGCTTTGCAGCAGGCCGATGATGTCGCGCACGGTCTTCATCGTCGCCTCGGCCAATAGTCCCGCGCGCTCGCCGCCATCCCTGAGCACTGCGTCGACATAGGCACGGTCATCGGAAATGCGGCGCATTTCACCGGCGACCGGCGCCAGCTTTTCCACGGCAAGGTCGGCCAACGCCGGCTTGAACACCGAAAACTGCTGGCCGCCGAACTCTTTCAGCACCGCCTCCTTCGATATCTCGGCGAGACCCGCATAGATGCCGACGAGGTTTTCGGCTTCGGGCCGGCTGGCAAGGCCGTCCAATTCCCCGGGCAACGCCTCGGGGTCGGTCTTGGCCTTGCGGATTTTCTTCGAGATGGTGTCGGCATCGTCGGTCAGATTGATGCGCGACAGGTCCGACGGGTCCGACTTCGACATCTTCTTCGAGCCGTCGCGCAGCGACATGATGCGCGCCGCCGGTCCGCCGATGATCGGCTCGGTCAGCGGGAAATAGCCGTTCACCGTCTCTTCGCCGACCTTCATCTCTATGCCGACGCCAAGGCCGGCGATGCGGTCCGAAAAGTCGTTGTTGAATTTTTGCGCGATGTCGCGTGTCAGCTCCAGATGCTGCTTCTGGTCATCGCCGACCGGCACATGGGTGGCACGGTAGACAAGGATGTCGGCAGCCATCAGGCTCGGATAGGCAAGCAGCCCGAGCGAGGCGTTCTCGCGGTCCTTGCCGGCCTTGTCCTTGAACTGCGTCATGCGGTTCATCCAGCCGATGCGGGCCACGCAGTTGAAGATCCAGGCGAGCTCGGCGTGCTGCATGACCCGCGACTGGTTGAAGACGATGTGCTTTTTCGGGTCGATGCCGGAGGCGAGAAACGCCGCGGTGATCGCACGCGTTTGATCCGCCAGGTCCTCATGCACGAGCTGCGCGGTCAGCGAATGCAGGTCGACGACGCAATAGATGCAATCGGAGGTGTCCTGCAGGGCGATGAATTTCTTGATGGCGCCGAGATAGTTGCCGAGGTGCAGATTGCCGGTCGGCTGGACGCCGGAAAAGACGAGCGGTTTGAAGGCGGTCATGATGTCCTCATGGCTTGTGGAGGGCCGTTTCGCGCGCGGCGAAAGTCTTTCGACGGCGCGCTTATGGACGAAGGCGGCGATCCGATCAAGACCGGCGCCGCGCTCAGAGTCTGCGGATTATTCGTCCAGTTCGGATTTTGGGACAGGCGTTGCCTTCGCCGCTCCTCGCCTGATATTGCGCCGGATCATGCCGAAGTCGGCGCCGCCGGTGGCGAAGGCGGTGACGAAATAAAGCAACGCCCCGCCGGCTACCAGCGCAAGAAGCGTCGTAGCCTTGATGACCAGCGGCGAGCCCGAGGCAAGCCAGGCGGCAAACCAGTGCTCGGCAAAATACAGCGCCGCCCCCATCACCGCCGCTGACAGCACCAGCCGTGGGATACGTCTCATGAGTGGCACGTCGCGGCCCCAATGGCCGCGCCGGATCAGCACGCCGAGCAACATCAGCGCATTGACCCAGCCGGCGACGGCCGAAGCAACCGCGATGCCCGGCGCGCCCATCGACGGAAACAGCGTCAGCGCGGTGGTGACGTTCACCGCCACCGAGATGGCGGCGAAGATCATCGGCGTGCGCGTGTCCTCGCGGGCGAAATAGCCTGGGGTGAACGCCTTGATCAGCACGAAGGCCGGCAAGCCCAGGCCGAAGATCGCCAGGATCGCCGCCACGATCGGCGTCGAGCCGTTGGCGGCAAACGCGCCGCGTTCGTAGACCAGCCCCACGATCGGCTCCGACATGACCAGCAGCGCTGCCGCCGCCGGCAAGGTCAGGAACAAGGTGAACTCCACCGACCGGTTCTGCAGATTGGCCGCCTCGATCAGATTGCCCGACTTAAGCGCCCGCGACAGTTCGGGCAGCAGCACGATGGCAACGGCCACGCCGACGACGCCAAGCGGCAGCTGATAGATGCGATCGGCGTAAGCGAGCGACGACACCGCGCTGTCCTGCGCCGAGGCGATCGCCGTGCCGATCAGCTGGTTGATCTGGGTGATACCGCCGGTGATCGCCGCCGGCAGCGCCAGGATCAGCAGCCGCTTGACGTTCGGCGTCATCTTTGGCCGGCGGAAACCGATCGAGATGCCGGCATGGCGCACCGCCACCCATACGATCGCCAGTTGCACCAGTCCCGCCGCCAGCACGCCCCAGGCCAGCGCGAAGCCGACGGTGCGCGCGTCCGATCCCTTGTGCCAGGCATAGGCAAGCACGCCGATCAGGATAATGTTGAGGAACACTGGCGCCACCGCGGCGGCGAAATAGCGGCGCAGCGAATTCAGCATGCCGGCCATCATGGCGCCGAGCGACATGCAGATCAGGTAGGGAAACATGATGGTCGCAAGTCCGACCGTCATCTCGAACTTTCCCGGCGTGTCGGCAAAGCCCGGCGCCACCAGGTAGCGCACGATCAGCGGCATCGCCAGTTCCATGGCGATGGTCAGCGCCAGCAGCGCCGTGAACAGCACGCCGAACACCTCTTCGGAGAAGCGCTTGGCGCCATCGGTGCCGTGCGTCTCGATTTCCTTGGCGAAGAGCGGCACGAAGGCGGCGTTGAAGGCGCCTTCGGCAAACAGCCGGCGAAAGGTGTTGGGAAACTGGAAGGCGGCGTTGAAGGCGTCGGCGATCGGCCCGGTGCCGAGGGCGGCCGCCATCAGCATTTCACGGCAGAAACCGAGGGCGCGGCTCATCAGCGTGCCGGAAGCGACCGTCGCGAATTTCTTGACAAGGCTCATTTGTGCGGAGAGTGCCTGCGTGATGGGGAAAAATCGAGGCCGGCGTTCACTCGGCGGCGGCCTTGGCCTTGCCGCCGCGCTCCGGCACGGTGCCTTCGAGGGCCGCGATCAGCCTGTTGTGAATGGCGGTCGTGCGCGTTGGGCTGTCGATCTTCTGGCCGGTGAGATCTGTGACATAGAACGTGTCGATGACCTTTTCGCCGAAGGTGGTGATGTGCGCCGACGCGATATCGAGCGACAGGTCGGACAGCGCCCCGGTGATCTCCGACAGCAGGCCCGGCCGATCCAGCCCCTCGACCTCGATCACCGAGAACCGGTTCGACAGCGTGTTACGGATTTCAGCGCGTGGCTGGATGCGGAACACCTTGGCGCCACGCCGCGGCTTGGTCCGCTTTTCGATCATCTCAGGCAGCCAGCTCTTGCCCGACAGCACGTCCTCAATCAGGCGGCCGACGCGTTCGGCGCGGCGGCGCTCGTCCTCGTCGCGGTCGAACTCCCTCGAGATCAGGATAGTGTCCAGCGCGCGGCCATCTGAGGTGGTGAAGATCTGCGCATCGACGATGTTGCCGCCAGCCGCCACACAGGCGCCGGCAATGACCGAAAGCAGGCGGGGATGGTCTTGCGCCAGCACGGTGATCTCGGTCACCGCCTCGAACTGGTGGGTCTTGATCATGGTGGCGAGCTTCTTGCCCGCCGCATCCGCCTCGCGGATGAATTCGGCGTGGCGAAGCTGGTCGGCGAGGTCGACCGTCAGCAGATAATTCTCGTAATGCTTGCCGACATAGCGCTTGCGGGCCTTTTCCGGCCAATCGGCGAGCGCCTCGGCCAGCAGCTCGCGTGCCACCGCCGTCCGCTTGGCGCGCGACACTTCCGAAAATCCGCCGGTCAACAGCAGCTCGGTCTCGTAGTAAAGCGTGCGCAGCAACTGCCCCTTCCAGCCGTTCCAGACGCCCGGCCCGACGCCTCTGATATCGCAGACGGTGAGGATGAGCAGCAGCTTCAGCCGTTCGACCGACTGCACGATCGCGGCGAAATCCTCGATCGTCTTGCGATCGTTGAGATCGCGGGTCTGTGCCGTCATGGACATGACGAGATGGTTCTCGACCAGCCAGGCGACCGTTTCGGTGTCGGCGGCCGAGAGCCCCATATGCGGGCAGATCCGCCGCGCGATCCTGGCGCCCCCTTCGGAATGGTCCTCCGGCCGCCCTTTGGCGATATCGTGCAAAAGCACCGCGACATAGAGCGCCTCGCGGCTCTTCTTCAGCCCCGGCATCAGCGAATGCGAAAGCGGATGGACCTTCTCGCCGTCGCCGCGCTCGATCTCGGCCAGCACGCCGATACAGCGGATGAGGTGCTCGTCCACCGTATAGTGGTGATACATCGAGAACTGCATCATGGCGACGATCTTGCCGAAATCCGGGATCAGCTTTCCAAGCAGTCCCGCTTCGTTCATGCGCCTGAGGTTGAGTTCGGCATTGCGGTCCGACGTCAATATGTCGAGGAACAGCCGATTGGCTTCCTCGTCGCGCCTGAGTGCCTTGCCGACGAGGCCGAGCGAACGGGTCAAAAGCTTCAGTGCATCGGGGTGGAATTCGAGCCCATGCTTGTCGGCGAACCAGAACAGCCTCAAGAGATTGACCGGGTCGCGCTCGAACACCTGGTCGTCGGCGATGTTGATGCGATGGTTGTCGATAATGAAATCGGACGTGCCGGCAAGCTTGCGCTTGCGGCGCGAGAAGGTGAGGAAGATACGGTTGAAGCCCGGCACATGCTTGGCCTGCTCTTCCTCGAGCGCAGCGCAGAAGATGCGGGTGAGATCCCCGACATCCTTGGCGACGAGGAAGTAGTGCTTCATGAAGCGCTCGACCGCCGACAGGCCCGGATGCGTGGTGTAGCCCAGCCGTTCGGCGATCTCGCGCTGGATGTCGAAATGCAGCCGTTCCTCGGCCTTGCCGGTTAGGAAATGCATGTGGCAGCGCACTGCCCACAGGAAATCCTCGGCCTTCTGGAATTCCCTGTATTCGCCGTCGGTGAAGACGCCCTTGTCGACCAGCTCCTCGCCGGTGCGCACCCGGTAGAAGTATTTGCCGATCCAGAACAGCGTCTGCAGGTCGCGCAGGCCGCCCTTGCCGTCCTTGACGTTGGGTTCGACCAAATAGCGGCTTTCGCCGGCCTTGGCGTGGCGTTCGTCGCGTTCGGCAAGCTTGGCCTGCACATATTCGGGCCCGGTTGTGCGCACCACCTCGCGGTCGAAACGCTGCAGGAGCTCGTCATAGAGCTTCTGCTCGCCCCACAGGAAACGCGCTTCCAGGATCGAGGTGCGGATGGTGATGTCGGTGCGCGACTGCCGCAGGCATTCGTCGATGTTGCGGGTGGCGTGGCCGACCTTCAGCCCCAGATCCCATAGCATGTAGAGCATGTATTCAACGATCTGCTCGCCCCATGGCGTCTGCTTGTAGGGCAGCAGGAAGAGGAGATCGATGTCGGATCCCGGCGCCAGCGTGCCGCGGCCATAGCCGCCGACCGCGACGACGGCCATGCGTTCGGCCGATGACGGGTTTTTGACGCGATAGACATGGGTGGCGGCGAAATCGTAGAGCGCGCGGATGATTTCGTCCATGAGATGCGACAGCCGGGCGGCGCAGGCGGTGCCGCTGCCATCGTCCATCAGCATGCGTTCGGCGACGGCGCGGCCGGCTGCCAGCCTGCCCTTGAGAAGCTGGAGAACACCGGCGCGCGCAGTTTTGCCGGAGCCGTCGCCTGCCGTGGCCGCAGTCAGCGCGGTCATCTCGCGGCGCAAGGCTTCGCCGTCGATCAGTTCATCGAGCTTTAGAGAGATTCTTGCCATGTGCGCAGATCGGCCTCGCCGTTTCGGCGGCGTCTATAGCGCGTTTTCGCGGCGCTGGGTATGGGGCGGACGGACACGCTCTCCACGGTAGTCGAACGGGATGATCGTCTCCTGCCGCAGCCGGCAGAGGTCGAAAATCTGCTGCACGATCCGCTTGACCTCGGACTTGATCTTGTTGGCTCCCGTCTTCTTGTGTCTTTTGACCATGCCGATTGCAGCCCACTGGTCGCTCCGCTCCGATTTGAGCAGGCTTGGCAGCCCGATCGCCTTGTCGCCCAGGAACTGGTCCTGGACGCACAGCGCTGGAACAAGCTGATAGATGGTCTTGCTGGACGATGTTGCCAAGCGCGGATTGAAGACGACGTGATCGACCGGAATACCGATATCCTCGGTGGCATTGATGAGGTCGTGCGCGGCCTGCCTTGAAACTACATAGCCGGCTGTCCCGATGTGGATCCTGTGAAGCCTGGACACGAAAAAGCCGCGGCCTGCAGAGACGTGTTTGCGCGCGATCGTGGTTTTCTTGAAGAACGTCTCCAGCTTGACGATATCGGCATCGGCCGGAATCCAGCCGGTATCGGCAAGCAATGCGCCGGCTTTTGCGGAAAAGACGATGTCGTCCTCGAAGACGGCACCGTAGGCATCGTCGCCGGCCGCGATGATCGCCCAGCAGGCTTTATGGCTGAGGAGACAAGCGATCTCGGCGTCGGCCAGGCGCAGCAATGACTTGCGCTTGACACGCAGCGGCATGCGGGCGAGGTCCGGCCGATCCTGCGCGTCGATCGCTGCAACCCGTTCGAACTGAACGCCGAGACCGGCAAACTCGGCCGTCATATGGGCGAGCCTGTCGCGGGACCGATCGAGATTGATGACCAGGCATTTCATTTGAACGGCGTCGATGCGGTTAGCCAAGAGTGGTGGCGTCCATAGCATATGGATGCGGTTGGGTGCGGGATTTTCCGACCCAGGCCCATCCGGCATACACCACGGCACGAAAGGTTGAAATTGGCCCTTGACCTTCCAGTCACTGGAAGCATTACCTCCGTTTCAAGATCGAGACAGAGAGGCCTCTCCGCATGACCCATTCCGACCACGACCATCACGCGCATAGCGGCTGCTGCTCGGCGAAAGCTGCTCCGTCCATCGCCGACGCGGTCATTCGCGATCCGGTCTGCGGCATGACCGTCGATCCGGCCGCCGGCAAGCCGACAGCCGAGCATGGCGGCCATCGCTATCATTTCTGCAGCGAGAGCTGCCGTTCGAAATTCGCGGCCGAGCCGGAAAAGTACCTTACGGCCACCGACCCGGTCTGCGGCATGCGTGTCGACCGTGCCACCGCGAAGCACTTTTCCCGGCATGAAGGCCAGGGCTTCTATTTTTGCTCGGCCGGTTGCAAGGTGAAATTCGAGGCGGAGCCGGCAAAGTATCTTGGCGACAAGCCAGAGCCTCAGGCGATGCCGAAAGGCACGCAATATACCTGCCCGATGCATCCCGAAATCGTCCGCGACAAGCCAGGCGCCTGCCCGATCTGCGGCATGGCGCTGGAGCCGATGGGCGTACCGACCGGCGATGAGGGGCCGAACCCGGAACTGGTCGATTTCACCAGACGCTTCTGGGTGAGTGCCGTGTTGTCCGTGCCATTGCTGATATTCGCCATGGCGCCGATGCTCGGCGTGACGTTTAGCGCTTTTATCGAGGATTCGGCGAAGGTCTGGGTGGAACTGGCGCTTGCGAGCCCGGTTGTGCTGTGGGCCGCCTTTCCCTTCTTCCATCGCGGTTGGGATTCGATTCTCAACCGCAGTCCCAACATGTGGACGCTGATCTCGCTCGGTGTTGGTGCCGCCTATCTCTACAGCGTCGTCGCCACGCTGTTCCCGGATATATTTCCGCACCAGTTCCGCGGTCATGAGGGCACGGTTCCGGTTTATTTCGAGGCGGCCGCCGTCATCGTGGCGCTGGTTTTTCTCGGCCAGGTGCTGGAATTGCGCGCCCGTGAAAAAACCGGTTCGGCGATCCGCGCGCTGCTCGACCTTGCGCCAAAGAGCGCGCGGCTGATCAGCGGGGACGGTTCCGAAAACGACGTGCCGCTCGACACGGTCAAGGTCGGCGATCGCCTGCGCATCCGTCCCGGCGACGCCGTGCCGGTCGATGGCATCGTGCTGGAAGGCCGCTCTTCCATCGACGAATCGATGCTATCAGGCGAGCCGCTGCCGGTCGAAAAGACTGAAGGCGCCCCCGTCACCGGCGGCACGCTCAACAAGAACGGTTCGCTGATCATGCGCGCCGAGAGGATCGGCGCCGAGACCACGCTGGCACGGATCGTCGAACTCGTCGCCAAGGCGCAGCGTTCGCGTGCGCCGATCCAGGGTCTGGCCGACCGCGTCTCCTTCTATTTTGTCCCGGCCGTCGTGGTGGTTGCGATCGTTGCGTTCGTCGCCTGGGCGATCTTCGGGCCGCAACCCAGCCTGATCTTTGCCATCGTCTCGGCGGTCTCGGTGCTGATCATCGCCTGTCCTTGCGCGCTGGGGCTTGCCACGCCGATGTCGATCATGACCGCCACAGGGCGCGGCGCGCATGCCGGAGTGCTGATCAAGGACGCGGAGGCGCTCGAACGCTTTGCCTCGGTCGACACGCTGATCGTCGACAAGACCGGCACATTGACCGAAGGCCGGCCGAGATTGACCGACGTCGTCGCTGCCGAGGGCGTGACGGAAGATGATCTCCTCGCACTCGCCGCCGGCCTGGAAAAAGGCTCGGAGCACCCGCTGGCCGAGGCAATCGTCGAAGGTGCCCGTGAACGCGGGGTGGAGATCCCCGACGCCGGCGGTTTCGAGGCGGTCACCGGCAAGGGCGTTTCCGGCACGGTGTCGGGAAAGAAGGTCGCGCTCGGCAACGCCGCGATGATGGCCGATCTCGGCATCGATATCGCATCCGTCTCGACCAGCGCCGAGACGCTGCAGGCAGAGGGCAAGACCGCGATGTTCGTCGCCGTCGGCAACAAACTGGCTGGCATCGTCGCCGTCGCCGACCCGATCAAGGCGACGACATCAGAGGCGATCAAGGCGCTGCACGACCGCGGCCTGAGGATCATCATGGCGACCGGCGACAACGAACGCACGGCGAAAGCCATCGCCAGCAAACTCGGCATCGACGAGGTGCGTGCCGGCCTGCTGCCGGAACAGAAGAGCGCGCTGGTCGAGGAGTTGCGCGCCAGGGGCGCCGGCGTCGCCATGGCCGGTGACGGCGTCAACGACGCGCCGGCGCTGGCCGCTGCCGATGTCGGCATCGCCATGGGAACCGGTGCCGATGTCGCGGTCGAAAGCGCTGGGATCACGCTGGTCAAGGGCGATCTCAACGGCATCGTCCGGGCCCGCACGCTCGCCCAGGCGACGATCCGCAACATCCGCCAGAACCTGTTCTTCGCCTTCCTCTACAACGTGCTTGGGGTGCCGGTCGCCGCCGGCGTGCTCTATCCGCTCACCGGCTCGCTTTTGTCGCCGATGCTGGCGGCGGCGGCGATGAGCCTGTCCTCGGTTTCGGTCATCACCAACGCGTTGCGGCTCAGGACGTTGAAACTCTGAGCGAAATCCCCAGATAGGAATTCGTTCAAAAAGGAGATCATGAATGACCTTGGCCAAGAAGATCGTGCTGCTGCTGATGGCGGCGGGAATGCTGCTTGCCGTTTTCCTCGAAAGCATTCCCTCGCAAGCCCAGGAGATGAAACACGACATGGGGGCGATGAGCGCGCAAAGCCCCTCAACCGACGGCTACAAGGCGGCGATGGACAAGATGCACACCGCCATGATGGCGATCGAGCATTCCGGCAATGCCGATATCGATTTCGCCCGCAGCATGATCCCGCATCACCAGGCCGCGATCGACATGGCCAAGGTCGAGCTCGCCAATGGCAAGGATCCGGAAATGCGCAAGCTGGCCGAAGCGGTGATCGCCGCGCAGGAAGCCGAGATCAAGCAGATGCAGGATTGGCTCGCCGCCCACCCTGTGAAGTAGGCACCAAATCAGTCCGGAGGAAATCCAGGGAAGGACTTTCATCTGGATTTCTCCCGAAGGCTGTGCTGCCATCGGGCCCGACTGGAGCGCGCCATGCCGTCAACGATAAGAACCACCACATTGCCCTCGGGCGAAGCCGTTCCCGTGCTGGGTCAAGGCACGTGGAAGATGGGCGACGATTTCAGCCGCCATGCCGATGAGGTCAACGCGCTGAAGCTTGGGCTCGATCTCGGCATGACGCTGATCGACACCGCCGAAATGTATGCCAGCGGCGGGGCCGAGGAGGTGGTGGCGGATGCCATTGCCGGGCGCCGCGACGAGGTGTTCCTGGTCTCCAAGGTGCTGCCGTCCAACGCCTCGCGCACCGGCGTGCCGGCGGCCTGCGAGAAAAGCCTCAGGCATCTGCGCACCGACCGTATCGATCTTTATCTGCTGCATTGGCCCGGCAGCGTGCCGCTGACGGAAACGGTCGAGGCCTTCGAGGCGTTGAAAAAGGCCGGCAAGATTCGCCACTGGGGCGTCAGCAATTTCGACACCCACGAGATGGAGGAACTGGTCAGCCTGCCGGGCGGCGGCAACGTCCAGAGCAACCAGATCCTCTACAATCTGTCTCAGCGCGGCCCCGAATTCGACCTTGCGCCATGGAGCCGGCAGCGCGGCATTCCGCTGATGGCCTATTCGCCGGTCGATCAGGGCGTATTGGCTCGCAATGCCAAGCTCGAAGCCATCGCCGTCCGCCACGACGCCACGCCGGCTCAGCTGGCGCTGGCCTGGTTGATGGCACAGCCAGGTGTCATCGCCATTCCGAAAGCCGGCAAACAAGAGCATGTCCGCCAGAATGTCGCTGCGTTGGACATCGAGCTCACCTCGGAAGATTTCGCAGAAATCGACCGCGCCTTCCCACCACCGACGCGCAAGCGCGGGCTGCAGATGATTTGAGGAATAGCGGGAAATAAAACTAAGGCCGCGTTCCTTCGCGTCCCCTCTGTCCTGCCGGACATCTCCCCCACAGGTGGGGAGATTCGCTATCACCATCGCGTTCGCCAATCTCCAACGCTAGAGAGAAGATGCTGTCTGCGAAGCTGCCAATCTCCCCCCAAGTGGGGGAGATGTCCGGCAGGACAGAGGGGGGCGCCGTAGAGCGCTATCGGACGAGGCCCAACTACTTCCCCGCCATTCCCTTCAGCCTGTAAAGCGCCTCAAGCGCCTCCCTCGGCGTCATCTCGTCGGGGTTGATCGCACCGAGCGCGGCACCGAGTGCATCGTCCTTCACCGGCTTTTGCGCTTCCCGCCTCACCGCCACCGAAAACAGCGGCAGATCGTCGACCAGCCGGTTTGCCTTGCCTGAAACCTCGCCCGCTTCAAGCTGGTGCAGCACTTCCCTGGCCCGCCCGACCACCGCTTCCGGCAGGCCGGCCAGTCGCGCCACCTGCACGCCATAGGAGCGGTCGGCGGCACCCTTGCCGACCTCGTGCAGGAAGACCACGTCGCCCTCCCATTCCTTGACGCGCATGGTGACGTTGTGCAGTCGAGCGAGTTTGCCGGCCAGCGCCGTCATCTCGTGGAAATGGGTGGCGAAGATCGCCCGGCAGCGGTTCTTCTCGTGCAGATACTCGACCGCCGCCCAGGCGATCGACAGGCCGTCGAAGGTCGCGGTGCCGCGGCCGATTTCATCCAGGATCACCAGCGCGCGTTCGCCGGCCTGGTTGAGGATCGCCGCCGTCTCGACCATCTCGACCATGAAGGTCGAGCGGCCGCGCGCCAGATCGTCCGAGGCGCCGACACGCGAAAACAGCCGGTCGACGACGCCGATGTGAGCTGATGCCGCCGGCACGAAGGAGCCGGTCTGGGCGAGGATGGCGATCAGCGCGTTCTGCCTGAGGAAGGTCGATTTGCCGCCCATATTGGGGCCGGTCAGCAGCCATATCGCGCCGTTTTTGGCGTCACCTTCCGGCGACAGATCGCAATCGTTGGCGACAAACGGTCCTTCGCCCGAACGCCGCAGCGACTGTTCCACCACCGGATGTCGCCCGCCCGAAATCGCGAAGGCGAGGCTCGCATCCACCAGCGGCCGGCACCAGGCCTCGCTTTCGGACAGCAGGGCGAGGGCTGCCGACACGTCGAGCACGGCGAGCGCTTCGGCGCCGGCGCGGATCGCGTCCGCCTGGCCGACCGCTTCCGCCGTCAGCGTTTCGAAGGCGGCAAGCTCGATCGCCAGTGCCCGGTCGGCGGCATTGGCGATCTTCGATTCCAGCTCGGCCAGTTCCGTCGTGGTGAAGCGCATGGCATTGGCCATGGTCTGGCGATGGATGAAGCGCGCCTTCGCCCCGTCGCTGCCGGTCATGATCGCATGGTGGTTGGCGGTGACCTCGATATAGTAGCCGAGCACATTGTTGTGCCGGATCTTTAGCGAGCGGATGCCGGTCTCGTCGATCAGCGAGCGCTCCAGCCCGGCGATCACCTTGCGCGATTCGTCGCGCAGTGCCCGCATCTCGTCGAGTTCGGCGTGATAGCCGCCGCGGACGAAGCCGCCGTCGCGCTTGAGCAGCGGCAACTCGTCGCCGAGCGCCTGCGTCAGATGCTCGACCAGCGGGCGTGGCAGCGCCTCGATCGCCGCCAGCGCCGCCGCCAGTTCTTGTGGAAGGGTAGTCGCCCCAAACAGTTCGGCGATAGCACCGGCTGCCTCGAACCCCGCACGCAGCGCGCCGAGATCGCGCGGGCCGCCGCGGTTGAGCGCCAGCCGGGAAAGCGCGCGCGGCATGTCGGCGACGCTCTTCAGGCTCGTCCGCACCGCTTGGCACAGCCGCGTCTCGGAGCGGAAGAACGACACCGAGTCCAGCCTCGCGCCGATCGCCGCCGGGTCGGTCAGCGGCGCCATCAGCCGGTCGGCGAGCAGCCTTGCGCCGCCACCGGTCACCGTGCGGTCGATCGCCTTGAACAGCGAGCCTTCGCGGCTGCCGGACAAGGTGCGCAGCAGTTCCAGATTGGCGCGTGTCGCCGGGTCGATGAACAGCGTCGAGCCCTGCTCCTCGCGCTCGGGCCGCGACAGTGGCGGCCGCTCGGCCTTCTGCGTCTTCTCGACATAGGCGATCACACCCGAGATCGCCGACAGTTCGGCGCGCGAAAACGTGCCGAAACTGTCCGGCGTCGCCACTTCGAAGAAACGGGCGATGCGGCCGGCGGCCGACGCCGAGTCGAACAGGCTCGGCGGCTGCGGATTAGCGACGCGGCCGAGCACATCGAACACCGGTTTCAGCTCGGGATCGTAAAACACCGGCTCGGCGACGATCAGCTCGCGTGGGTCGACGCGAAAGACATCGGCGAGCAGCCGGTCGGCGGTGGTCTCGGCAACGCGGAAGGCACCAGTCGAGATCTCGATCCAGGCCAGCGCAAAACTTCCTTGGTTCCCTGTCGCGCTGCCGCGCTCCCCGCCTCTTGGCTCCGCTCCGCCCTTGACCCGGCCAAGCGCCATCAGGAAACTCGATTCCGACGGCGCCAGCAATTTGTCCTCGGTGATGGTGCCGGGCGTCACCAGCCGCACCACGTCGCGGCGCACCACCGACTTACCGCCGCGCTTCTTCGCCTCGGCCGGATCCTCGATCTGCTCGCAGACGGCGACGCGGAACCCTTGTCCGATCAGCTTCTGCAGGTAATCGTCGGCGGCATGCACCGGCACGCCGCACATCGGGATGTCGAGCCCCTGGTGCTTGCCGCGCTTGGTCAAGACGATGCCGAGCGCCCGGCTCGCCTTCTCGGCGTCGTCGAAGAACAGCTCGTAGAAATCGCCCATGCGGTAGAACAGCAGCGAGTCCGGATTCGCCGCCTTGATCTCGATATACTGCTCCATCATCGGCGTCGCCGGCGCAAAGGCCGGCGTAGCGCTGTCGCTGCGAATGGGCGTTTCGTCGTTCAAGAAGCTGCTTCCAAAATTTCCCAAGCCATCTGCTTGGCGGTTTACAGCGGCGAAGTGTAGCCTTAATCCCGAACGTTCCACAAAAGAAAGCATTGCACCCGTCTCAACGAGGTGCCGCACGGGCGAGGAAATCGAAAGCATCATGGCCAGGAAAACCGAAAGCAACGGCCCTTCCGTCAGCGCGCAGGAGGCGCTGGAATTCCACGCCATGGGCCGCCCCGGCAAGCTGGAGATCGTCGCCACCAAGCCGATGGCCACCCAGCGCGACCTCAGCCTCGCCTATTCGCCGGGCGTCGCGGTTCCCGTCCTCGCCATCGCCGAGGACCCCAGCCGCGCCTTCGACTATACGGCGCGCGGCAACATGGTCGCCGTCATCTCAAACGGCACCGCCATTCTCGGCCTCGGCAACCTCGGCGCGCTGGCCTCGAAGCCGGTGATGGAAGGCAAGGCGGTTCTGTTCAAGCGCTTCGCCGATGTCGATTCCATCGATCTCGAAGTCGACACCGAGGATGCCGACGAGTTCATCAACTGCGTGCGTTTCCTTGGGCCCTCCTTCGGCGGCATCAACCTCGAGGACATCAAGGCGCCGGAATGCTTCATCATCGAGCAACGGCTGCGCGAATTGATGGACATACCGGTCTTCCACGACGACCAGCATGGCACCGCCATCATCTCGGCCGCCGGCCTGATCAATGCGCTCAAAATCACCGGCCGCGACATGCAGACCACGAAAATGGTCTGCAACGGGGCGGGTGCGGCCGGCATCGCCTGCATCGAGCTGATGAAGGCGATGGGCTTTACGCCTGAAAACATCATCCTGTGCGACACCAAGGGCGTCGTTTTCCAGGGCCGCACCGAAGGCATGAACCAGTGGAAGTCCGCGCATGCCATCAAGACCGACGCGCGCTCGCTGGCCGAGGCGCTGGACGGCGCCGATGTGTTCCTCGGCCTCTCCGCCAAGGGCGCGCTGACCACCAGGATGGTGCAGTCGATGGCCAAGAACCCGATCATCTTCGCCATGGCCAATCCCGATCCGGAGATCACGCCCGAGGAAGTAGCCGAGATCCGCACCGATGCCATCATGGCGACGGGGCGTTCGGACTATCCGAACCAGGTCAACAATGTGCTCGGCTTCCCCTACATCTTCCGCGGTGCGCTGGATGTACGCGCCACCACCATCAATGACGACATGAAGATCGCCGCGGCACGAGCGCTGGCCGAACTCGCGCGCCAGGACGTGCCCGACGACGTTGCCGCCGCCTATCAGGGCAACCGGCCGAAATTCGGCCCCAACTACATCATTCCGGTGCCGTTCGACCCGCGGCTGATCTCGGCCATTCCGATCGCCGTCGCCAAGGCCGCGATGGACTCAGGCGTCGCCCGCAAGCCGATCCTCGATCTCGACCGCTACGCGCAGGAGCTTTCAGCCCGCCGCGACCCGATCGCCTCGACCCTGCAGCGCATCTACGACCGCGTGCGCCGCCAGCCCAAGCGCATCGTCTTCGCCGAGGGCGAGGAGGAGCAGGTCATGCGCGCCGCCGTCTCCTATGTGAACCAGCGGCTCGGCACCGCCATCCTGCTCGGCCGCGACGACATCATCAAGGAGAATGCCAGGAACGCCGGCATCGAGATCGACAGGCAAGGCATCGAGATCATCAACGCCAGGCTGACGCGCCGCAACGGCGTCTACACCGACTATCTATACGAGCGCATGCAGCGCAAGGGCTTCCTGTTCCGCGATTGCCAGCGCCTGATCAACAACGACCGCAATCACTTCGCCGCCTGTATGGTGGCGCTGGGCGACGCCGACGGCATCGTCACCGGCGTCACCCGCAACTATTCGACCGCACTCGACGACATCCGCCGCGTCATCGACGCCAAGCCCGGCCACCGCGTCATCGGTGTTTCCATCGTGCTGGCGCGGGGCCGAACCGTGATCGTCGCCGACACCGCCGTGCACGACATGCCGAATGCCGAGCAGATCGCCGACATCGCCGAGGAAGCCGCCGGCTTTGCCCGCCGCATGGGTTATGAACCAAGGCTCGCCATGCTCGCCTATTCCACCTTCGGCCATCCGCAGGGCGAGCGCTCCGAACGCGTCCAGGAAGCGGTGCGCATCCTCGACAAGCGGCGCGTCGATTTCGAGTATGACGGCGAGATGGCCGCCGACGTGGCGCTCAATGCGCGCGCCATGGCGCAATACCCGTTCATCCGCCTTACGGGCCCAGCCAACGTGCTGATCATGCCGGCCTTCCACTCGGCCTCGATCTCGACCAAGATGCTGCAGGAACTCGGCGGCTCGACCGTCATCGGCCCGCTGCTGGTCGGCCTCAACAAGCCGGTGCAGATCGTCTCGCTCAACGCCAAGGATTCGGACATCGTGAATATGGCGGCGATTGCCGCCTACACGGCGGGGGCGTGAGGAGATCGGAGTCCCGCTCCGTCCACAGCAGGCGAAAAGCCCTCCCAGCATGCCGGGAGGGCCAGACAGTAAACAATAGGACGGCTCATCTCCAGCCGCGGCAGCTCTGATAGGCATGCCGCCAGTAGCGCCAGCCGGTCTTCTTCCATTTCCAGAATTCATAGCCGCAGGCGCCATGGTCGGACGCGACGATCGTCACGCCGCCCCAGAACCAGGAGCCGTGCTTGTGGTGGCCATGGTGATTACCGTGGTCCTTGCCGGGTTTGCATCCGAACACCTTGCAAGGCAGATCCTTGCGCTTATGCTTCAGGATCGGTGGCTTGGCTTTGCAGCCAATCACTGCGCAGTCGATTTTCGCATTTATCCTGGGGCGGATCTTATCGCCAAGGGACGGCAGTTTGCCTGTTGGCCTGAAGGTTTGGGTGCGACGGGCGAGGCGCGTTTGCGGCATCGCCGAGTTCTGCTTCACCGCCTGTGAAATGCTGTGTTTCATCTTGAACTTGTTTTCTTCGGCCTGGGCGCCGTTGGTGACGGCCATGGCCCCGATGATCGTGGCCAGCAGCAGGACGATGCCGGCGAGGCGACGTTCGATCCTGAACATCGATGTCAGGCGCGCCATGCCTTTGGCGGGCACGGCCGATCTTTCCTGACGCGCGCGAGCCATCGCGCCGGTGTAGAGCTTTTCGTGCTGCGTCGGCGTCAACGCGCCAGGATCGACGCCGCTGAAAGCGTCGACTGTTACGGGAGTAGACATCTTCCTGATCCTTCAGTTGGTTAGCGGCCTCGGCCGCGGAGCCGTCCCGACGGGTTCGCTCCATGGCGCGGTTTTTCGCTCCCGGTTGTTTCGAATGAATGCCGAAACTCGACTGAAGTGTTTCAATTGTTGCGGTTCGACTGTGCATTCCCTTCTCCCCTTGTGGGAGAAGGTGGCCGAGCGAAGCTCGGTCGGATGAGGGGTGTTCCAGCTTGACACCGACAGGACTCCGCCCAGCACCCCTCAACCGTCTTGGCGCTGCGCGCCAATCCACCTTCTCCCACAAGGGGAGAAGGAGAGGTGCCACTAAATCAACCCTGCCTGCTCAGCCTCGTGGCGCAAATTCTGCCGGGGCCTTGGGCCGATCTGCTGGATGACCAGTCCGGCTGCCAGCGAGCCGAGATTGCCGCACTCCTTCAGGCTGCGACCTTGCGTGTAGCCATAGAGGAACCCGGCGGCATAGAGGTCGCCGGCGCCGGTGGTGTCGACCAGTTCCCGGATCTTGGTTGCATCGACGGTGACGGTCTCGTCGCCGCGCACGATGACCGAGCCCATTTCCGAGCGGGTGACGGCAGCTATCTTGCAGTCCTTGCGGATTTGGGCCAACGCCTCGTCGAACGAGGCGGTCTGGTAGAGCGCCTTGATCTCATGGCTGTTGGCAAAGACGATGTCGACGGTGCCCGAGCGCATCAGGTCCAGAAACTCGTCGCGGTAGCGGTCGACGCAGAACGAATCCGACAGCGTCATCGACACTTGGCGGCTGGCGGCATGGGCGAGCTTCGCCGTCTGCCGGAACGCTTCCTTGGCGCGCGGCGGGTCCCACAGATAGCCCTCGAAATAGGTGACGGCGGCGCCCGACGCCTTGTCGGCTTCGACATCCTCCGGGCCCAGCTCAACGCAGGCGCCGAGATAGGTGTTCATCGAGCGCTCGCCGTCCGGCGTGACGAAGATCATCGAGCGCGCCGTCGGCGGCTCGCCGTTGAGCGGCTTGGTGTCGAAGGCGACGCCCTGGGCGTGCATGTCGTGCGCGTAGATTTCGCCGAGCACGTCGTTCGAGACCTTGCCGAAGAAGGCGGCGCGCCCGCCGAAGCTCGCGACGCCCGCTGCCGTGTTGCCGGCGCTGCCGCCCGAGGCTTCGATGGCCGGGCCCATCCGGCTGTAGAGCAGTTCGGCGCGCCTCGTGTCGATCAGGTTCATCGCGCCCTTGATGATGCCGTTCGTCTCCAGGAACGCCTCGTCGCACTGGGCGATGATGTCGACGATGGCATTACCGATACAAAGCACGTCATAGTCCGGCATCAATGATGTCTCCGCGAAAAACCACCGGCTTTCTGGCACGCCGGCCGGGGGCGGGTCTAGCGATTTGATGCGGCTTTGCCTAGCCAACAATCACGGTTGGATAAGGATCGAAGCATTTCTTCCGTGCCTTGCTTACAAAGATGACGTAGTCGATCAATGTCCCCCAAAGGTGCGAACCGCCATGCCCACAAATACCGACATGAAGACCGAGCTGGCGCTCCTCGTTGCGCTGGCAGTGCTGTGGGGCGCTTCCTACACCTTCATCAAGATCGGCGTCGAGACGATCCCGCCGGTAACGCTGATCGCCGCCCGAACCTTGATTGCGGGTGGAATTCTTCTTGCCCTCATCCGCTGGCGTGGCCTGGCCCTGCCGCGCGATGCCGCCAGCTGGCGTCGGTTCGCGTTCCAGGCATGCCTCAACAGCGTTGTGCCGTTCACGCTGATCGCCTCGGCCGAGCGCACTCTGGACGCCGGCCTGGCCACGATCCTGAATGCGACATCGCCGATCTTCACCTTCTTGCTGACCGCGCTCATCACGCGGCACGAACCGGTGACCATGCGCAAACTGTTCGGCGTCGGCGCCGGCATGTCAGGAATATGCCTCATCGTCGGCACCCAGGCGCTTGGCGGTCTCGGTCACCAATTGTGGGCGCAGCTTGCCGTCGTCGCCGCGACGGTCTGCTATGCCGGCGCGGCCATTTTCGGCCGCGGCTTCAAGGGCCTCGATCCGATGATTCCGGCCGCCGGTTCGATGCTCTGCGGCGCGGCGATACTCGTGCCCCTCAGCCTTGTGTTCGAGCGGCCCTGGACGCTAGCGCCGTCAGCGGCCTCGATCCTTGCTCTGCTTGGACTTTCGGTTTTTTCAACCGCGCTGGCCTTCTGTATCTATTTCCGCCTCATCCATACGCTGGGCTCCGTCGGCACCACCTCGCAAGCCTATCTGCGCGTGCCGATCGGCGTTGGTATTGGGGCCGTGTTCCTCGGCGAAAGCCTTGGCCCGGCGGCGTGGTGGGGCATGGCCTTCGTCGTCGCCGGCGTGGCGGCGATGACCATTCCCGCCCGCCAGGCGAGGCTTGCGCAGTAGGAAAGTTGCGCTTGTGACTTGTCGTGTCTCCGCCTATCTCGCAGATGTCCTGTTCGCCATGGGCCCGTTTGATATGGGCCTGTTCAGCATGGAATTGGAAACGCCGTGATCCCTAGCGCCGCCCGCGCCGCCGCCAGCCAGCTGTTCTCGCCCGAATTCCGCTCGGTGTTCGTGAAGACGCTCGGCCTGACCTTGTTGGCGCTCGCCGCGCTGTGGTTCGCCATCGAGGGCCTGTTCGAATGGCTGGCCTGGCCATGGATCGACGCATGGCTGCCTAGTCTGCCGTCCTGGGCCGGATGGCTGGGCGTCATCGTCGCCGGGATCGGTCTCGCGCTGGGTCTGGCGCTGCTCATCGCCCCGGTGACGGCGATCATCGCCGGCCTGTTCCTCGACGACGTCGCCGAGGTGGTCGAGCGCAGCGATTATCCCGATGAACCGCCCGGCCGCGCCATGCCGGCACTGCGCTCGCTGGTTCTGGCGCTAAAATTCTTCGGCGTCGTCATCCTCGGCAACATCGCGGCCCTGCTGCTTCTGCTGGTCCCGGGCATCAACATCGCCGCTTTCTTCATCGTCAACGGCTATCTGCTCGGGCGCGAGTTCTTCGAATTCGCCGCCATGCGCTTTCGCCCGGAGGCCGAGGCACGGGCGTTGCGAAAAAAACATGCCGGCACGGTGTTTCTCGCCGGGCTGCTCATTGCTGCTTTTCTTGCCGTGCCGCTGCTCAACCTTCTGACGCCGCTGTTTGCCGCCGCCATGATGGTGCATTTGCACAAGGCGGTCTCAGCGCGGGAAGCGGCTTAGGGTGCGCTGATATTCAGGTGATGCCGGCTTGCGAATGGCGGTTTCCTGCGCTTCCGGTACTCACGTACCCAAAAGTACGCTGCGTTCCGGTTCTCGGAGCCCACCATTCTCAGCGCGGCCTGACCTGAATCTCAGCACACCCCGGCGCTAGCGTAAAAGAAAGCCGCGCCCCAACTCGTCGTCGGACTCGACGATGAATTCGGCCCGGCCGGAGTAGTAGGCGCGGCCGCCAACGCGGGCGACGATGGCGTCATGCGGCCCGGCTTTCGCGGTCCTCGCCACGCTGCCCGAAAAGCGCGAGCCTGCAATACTCTCGAACAGCCGCGTCTGGCCGGCGATTTCGCCCTTGGCATGCATTGCCGCCAGCCGCGCGGTGACGCCCGAGCCGGTTGGCGAACGGTCGACCTCGGCCTCGGCAAAGACGCAGATGTTTTTGGTCGGGGTATCGGAAAATACGTCCTGTCCGTCGGTCAGGATGGTGCCGTAGAGAAAGGCGAGGTCGGCATGGTCGGGGTGCGACAGCGGGAACTCGGCCTTCAGTTTCCCCGTTAGTGCTGTCGCCGCATCGACGAAATCGCGCACGCGGTTCTTGCCGAACTCCAGCCCGAACTGGCGGCAATCGGCGAGCGCATAGAAGGCGCCGCCATAGGCGATGTCGAAGCCGACCGTGCCAAAGCCCGGCAATTCGATCTCCTGGTCGCGGGCGAACAAAAAGGCCGGCACGCTTTCGAACGACACCGCACCGGCCTTGCCGTCTTGCACCTCGACCGAGGCAACGACCAGCCCGCACGGTGCTTCGATTTTAACCGTCGTCACCGGCTCCCGCCGCGCCACCAGCCCCTCGTCGACGGCATAACGACCGAGCGCGACGATGGCGTGGCCGCACATCGTCGAATAGCCTTCATTGTGCATGAACAGCACGGCGAGGTCGGCGCCGGGCAGGTCGGGTTCCACCAGCAGCGCGCCATACATGTCGTAATGGCCGCGCGGCTCGAACATCAGGATTTTCCGGAGATGATCAAGGTGATCGCGCACATAGGTGCGCTTTTCCAGGATCGTTCCTTTCGGAATCTGCGGATAACCGCCGGTGACGATCCGCAGCGGCTCGCCGCCGGTGTGCATGTCGACGACGGTGAGCGTCATGCGTTGGGTTCGGCAAACAACGCCTGCAGCTTGCCGAACGGCATAGCGGCGCGGGTGAAGCCGAAGGTGCCGTCCTGCTGGATCTCGCGCGCCGCCGTTTCCAGCATGCCGAAGGCGAAATTGGTCAGCCACGGCCCGAGCGAAATGCGCTTGACCCCCGCCAGGGCAAGATCGGCAATGGTGAAGCCGGGTCTCACCATGACGTTGACCGGCTTGGTCAGCGCCGAGCAGACGGTTTGCACCGTCTTGATGTCGCCAAGGCCCGGCGCGTAGAGCACGTCGGCGCCGGCTTTCTCGAAGGCCTGCAGCCGCCTGATCGTGTCGTCTATGTCGGGCTTGCCCCACAGAAAATTCTCGGCTCGTGCAGTGAAGACGAAATCGTGCTTCAGCGCCCGTGCCGCCTCCGCTGCAGCGGCGACGCGCTCGACTGCATGCGAAAAATCGTAGATCGGCTTGTCGGGTTCGCCGGTGTGATCCTCGATCGAGCAGCCGGCGAGGCCCGCGGCCTCGGCCGCGAAGACGGTTTCCGCGGCACTTGTCGCGCTGTCGCCCTTGCCCTTCTCGAGATCGGCCGAAACCGGCAGGCCGGTCGCCGCCGTCACCTCGCGGCAGTGGTGGATCATCGCCTCGAAGGTCACGGCGCCGTCGGGCAGGCCGCGCGAAAAGGCAAAGCCGGCGCTGGTCGTCGCCAGCGCCTTGAAACCGAAGGAGGCCAGCAGTTTCGTCGTGCCGATGTCCCACGGGTTGGGCATGACGAAGATCGAGCTATGCAGGTCGCGAAAGATTTTGCCCTTGTCCATCGATGCATTCCTTCATCTGCGGGGTGTGAGGCCGGATTCTATCGCGCCGATTTGCGGCGGGCAAACGAATGCGATTGGTTTAGAAGCGATTGGCGTTCTCTGCTGCCAATTTGTCGAGCGCGTCGGAATCCTTGACGTATGCGGCCCTGTCCCAATGGTAGGTGACGGAAATATCGCGCGAGGAAGCCTTGGGCGCCGGATCGTCGCAGCTTTCACCATTCGGCACCGTGGCATCGGTCACCGTGGCCTTGATGGTCGCATAGGGCTGGCCGTCCGCAACGGTCTGAAAGGCCAACTCCTGCGTGCGCCTATAGGCGCAGAGGTTCTCGTTGAACGTGTAGATCATGTCGATCAGTTCGAACCTGTCGTCGCGGACCAGGATCAGCGGCGTGCTCACATAGCCCTGGCTCGAATTGAAATGCGTGCTCAGGGTGATGATGGCGTCATCGCTGGACCCGATCGGCAGCTTGCCCGGCTCGCGGAAAGAGGTGCTCCGGTCGATGGCGACATTGACAATGTCGAGCAGTCTCGGCTTGCCGGCAAGATCGTAAAGCGCCAGCACTGCGAACCCCTCGGCGCTGTCCGACGAGCTGCCGAGGTCGAGCAGCAAGGCCAGCCGATCCTTGCCGCCGGCCTTGATGTCGAGCGCGGCGGCGTTGGAAAGGCCCGAGGTTTCGGGCGGCGAGCCACCGCTATCCCGACCCTCGATATGGCGCATCTTGACCGGCATGGAACCTCGGTAGAAGCCATCCTTGTCCCCCGCTAGATCGGGAATGACCATCCTGGCGAGGTCGAGATAGGTCGTGTCCTTGTGGCCGGGGACGGCGCTGCCGAGGTCCGGGAAGCTGACGCCTTGCGCACCGGCCGCAGTCCACAGACACGGCAGCAGCAAACAGGCAAGGATGAAGCGAAGCAGGATGGAATTCATGCGCTGGCGCCTCCCACTGTCGAGCATTCGCAATGCTAGCACGGACAATTGAGGCGTACAGCCGGATAAGAAGCCTGGATATCAGATCAGTGGATCGGCACCAGCCCGGCCAGTTCGCGCATGTCGTCGAACAGGATGCCGCCGGCCTCAGTCAGACCGTCGCGGTCGGAATGCGGGTCGGCGTGGTAGGAGTAAACGCGCATGCCGGCGGCAATCCCGGCTAATGTCCCGGCGACACTGTCCTCGATGACAATGCAGTCGGCGGGCGCGAAGCCCATCGTGCTTGCCGCATGCAGGAACAGGTCGGGGAACGGCTTGCCGCGCTCGACCATGGTCGAGCTGAACAGCGCATGCTCGAACAGCGGCAGCAGACCTGTCTGGCCGAGCGTGATGTGCATTTTCGACACCCGCGCTGATGAAGCGACGCACGTTGCGATGCCGGCCGCGTGTACGGTTTCGATGAACTCCCGGACATAGGGGACGGCTTCGACACCATGCGCGAACAGGTCCGGCAGGCCGGCGTTCCAGCGTTCGACGAAATCGGCGCCGAGGCTGATGCCGGTCGCCTCGACTTCCTTTTGCACCGAGACCATCGAGCGACCGGAGAAATTCTTGCGGCAATATTCGAAGCTTGCTGGATAACCGGCGATGCTGAGCCATTCGGCGAGGCGTCGATTGGCCAGGTTCTCGGTGTCGACCAGAACCCCGTCGCAATCGAAGATGACGAGTTTGGGCATTCTCATTTCACGATGCTCATCAGGCCGTGCCGGTCGATCCGAAGCCGCCGGAGCCGCGCGCCGTGCCGCCGGCCAATGTGCGCTCCTCGACCGTCGCCTGCATCACAGACGCAAAGACGATCTGGGCGATCCGCATGCCGCGCGTCACCGCGAAATCCTCGTCGCCGAGGTTGATCAGCAGCACCTTGACCTCGCCGCGATAGTCGCTGTCGATAGTGCCCGGTGTGTTGAGGCAGGTGAGCCCATGCTTGAAGGCGAGGCCCGAGCGCGGCCGGACCTGGCCTTCCACGCCTTCCGGAATCTCCAGGATCAGCCCGGTTGGCACCAGCGCGCGTTTTCCCGGCAGGATCAGCAGCGGCCGATCGTCCGGCACCGCGGCGCGCAGATCCATGCCGGCGGCGCCCGCGCTTTCATAGGCAGGAAGCGGCAGGCCTTCGCCATGCGGCAGCCTGACGAAGCCGACGGCCGGACCGATGACGGAGGAAGTGTAGAGGGCTGCGCGCATAAGGCTGATCCTATCGCTACCAAAGCCGATTCGGTCAACTCGGCGGCTATGCTATCAACGGCTTTCTTTCAGCGCAGTTCCGCCTCAGCGCAGTTCCATGGGAATGACCGTTGTCTCCTTGATCTCCTCCATGACGAAGGAGGCCGACACGTCCGACAACGCCACCTTCGCGATCAGCCGTTGATAGAGCCGGTCATAAGCCTTCACGTCGGCGACGCGGGCGCGCAACACATAATCGAGGTCGCCGGACATGCGGTAGACGCCGGTGATCTCGGGAAAACCGGTCACTGCGGCCCGGAATTTTTGCAGCCAGTCCGGATCGTGATTGGAGGTCCGGACCAGGATGAACACCGAGAGGCCAAGCCCAAGCTTGTCTGCATCGACCAGCGCCACCCGGCCGGTGATGACGCCGTCTTCTTCCAGCCGCTTGACCCGGCGCCAGCAGGCGTTGCGCGACAGCGACACCCTTTCCGACAATTGATCGACCGATAGCGTGCCGTCACGTTGCAGCTCGGCCAGCAATCTTCGGTCGATTTCATCGATTTCCAGCGGCATGTGGGATGTTTGTCCCAATAATGTGCCAAACACAAGGATGATTTGGGATCGATGAACCGGCGAGACATGGCAAAATGCTCAAGATCTGAACTTCACGCGCTGAGAAGGGGACCAGCATGACCGTACGGCTCGCAAGACTTTTCACTTCTCATCCGGCTTCGGTGGGCGAAACCTACTTCGGCCACATGGCTTTCGCCGCGTGGTTCTCGTCACGGTTGTTCATGGCGGCATTCGCCGCGCTCATTCACGCTTTCTTGCCGTTCTTGTTCGATTCCACGGCAAGCCGGATCATCCGCGAACTTTACGAGCGGACGCACAACAGGGGACGTTAGAGGCGAAGTGAGGGCCGGCGGCCTATCTAGACGAAGCGGTCTTCGTCGGCATCGGCATTCGCCCCTTCTCGGGTCGCGGTGAAGCTGGCGCTGGTCGGCTAACTCTGCGCAATCCCGATCAAGCGCCGCCGGGCCTGGAATGCTGAACTTGGCTTGAAGCCGCGCTGCAGTCTGCCATTTGGTGAGACGAGCGCTGCCAGCTAGCCGGGAGCATTGGTCATGGACCTCGTCTTTTCCTCTACCACCGAGCTGGCGGCCGCCATTCGCGACCGCAGGATTTCCGCAGTGGAGGTGCTGGACGCGCATCTGGCGCAGATCGACAGGCACAATGAGGCAGTCAACGCAGTCGTCACGCTCGACAGGGAAGGAGCGCGGCAACGCGCCGAGAAGGCCGACGAAGCCCAGGCGCGCGGCGACGCTCTTGGGCCGCTGCATGGCGTGCCGTTCACGCTGAAGGACACGCACGAAACATCGGGGATGAAGACCACAGTCGGCTTCCCGCCGTTTGCCGACTATGTCGCACGGGAGGATAGCCCGATCGTTGCCAGGCTGAAGGCGGCCGGCGGCGTGCTGGTCGGCAAGACCAATGTCGCCACGATGCTGGGCGACTGGCAGTCGAACAATCCGCTGTTCGGTCGCACCAATAATCCCTGGAATCTCTCGCGCACCGCCGGCGGTTCCAGCGGTGGCGCTGCCGCAGCGCTCTGCGCCGGGATGACGCCGTTCGAGCTCGGCACCGATATGCAGGATTCGATCCGCCTGCCTGCCGCCTTCTGCGGCGTCTACGGCCTCAAGCCGACAGAGCATCGCGTCTCCTTAGCCGGCGCCTTTCCCGATCCCGGTGGCGTACCGCGCGGCGTGCGACTGATGTCCTGCATCGGTCCGCTGGCCCGCAACGTCGAAGATCTGGCGCTGATCTTGGGGATCATTGCAGGGCCGGACGGCCGCGACGCCGACCTTGCGCCGGTACCTGTCGAGAGTATGCCGGAGCTTGACCTCAAGACCCTGCGCATCGTTTTCGCGCCGACCTTTCCGGGCTTTCCGGTGACCGGCGAAATCAGGGCCGCTGTCGAGAACCTGGCAAGGGAGCTTCAGTCTGCGGGCGCGTCTGTCGAGCAAGCAAGACTACCGAAGCTCGACTGGCACGACGACCTGGCTGAGGGCGGCGCGCTGATCGGCATGATGCTGGAGGCAACGCAGCCGGAGCCGCCAGAAGAACCGACGCCGGTCTCGCGTTGGTTCGAGGCGCTCGGCCGCCGCGATCGGTCAATCCTTGCCTGGGAACGGTTTTTCCAAGAATGGGATGTCTTGCTGTGCCCCGTTGCTATGACCACGGCCTTTCCGCATTGCGAGCCGGGAACACCGATCAAGGTCGATGACAAGGAGCAGAGCTACTGGATGCTGCCGGCCTATGGCGCGGTGTTCAACTATAGCGGCCACCCCGCACTTTCGCTGCCGTACACGCAGGACCGTGACGGCCTGCCCATTGGTCTGCAGCTGGTCGGCAGACGCTGGTCCGAATCGCGGCTGCTCGGCATCGCCAGGGCAATAGCGCCGCTGAGCGGCGGTTTTCGCCGTCCGCCCGGCTATTGAGCAAACCGCGTCAGCCCATAAGGCTCAAGCAGCGGATCGCGCGCGCCGTCGAGGATTTCCCGGGCGGCGAACAGGCCGACGGCAGGCGCCAGTGTGATACCGGAATGCATGGCCGCGACGTAGAGTCCGCTGATGCCTTGAGCCCGCCCGATGATCGGAAAGCCGTCGATCGGCGTCGGCCGGTATCCGACCGTGTGGAAATCCAGTTCCAGCCCGCCAGCGCCGCGCAGCATGCTCTTCATCGCCGCAAACAGGTCGCGAGCGGTGGCTTCGGCATCCATGCCCGGATCGGCGCCGCCGAAATCCGAGCCGGCGATGATGCGGCCTTCCGCCGTCTGGCGCATGTGCAGCCGGTCGCCGATCACCAGCCCGTTGAGCAGCTTTTCGTAGGGGCGTGAGTGGACGATCAGGCCGGGCGGCGTCTCGATCGGCAGTTTTAACCCGGTCGTCGCGGCGATTGCCGGAGAGCCGGCGCCCGCCGCGATCACCACCTCGTCGGCGGCAATCGGTCCGGTGGATGTATCGACGCCGGTAATCGTGCCATTGGTCTGTATCAGCGCAGTGACGGTCATGCCGGTCATCACCCGCGCGCCACGCAGCTCGGCGTTGGCCAGCAGCACCTGCGTGGCGGCGACCGGTTCGGCGACGCCTTCCCCGGGCACATGCAGGGCGAAATCGGGAAGCTCGGCAAGATTGGGCTCGATGCGTGCGGCTTCCGCGCGATCGACGCGCTCGATGCCGTAACCCCAGCCGGAGTGCTCGGCGGCATAGGCTTCCAACTCGGCTGGCGGCAGATCCCAGCACAGGCCTCCGCACCAGGCGAGCGGAATGCCGGGCAGGTCCTGCGCCAGCCGCGTCCATTCGGCCATCGACCGAATGCGCAGCCGGAAACACGGCTCTGGATTGCCCCAACTGGCATTGATCCAGGCAAAGGAATTCGGCGTGGCGACGCCGCCGACGCCGCTGTCGGCAACGACCGTCACCTTCGCGCCGGCCTTCGCCAGATGCCAGGCGATGGACGCGCCGATAATGCCGGCGCCGACAACGATGACTTGCTTGGCTGCGCTCATGGATGGTCCTTTGTCGAATCGGGTCTTCTGATGTCGTTGCGGCAACCCTATCTCAAGACCGGGTGAGAGCCATCCGCCCAAAAATATTCGACAGGCTACAAAAGCGCTGCTAAAAGCCCGCGCACCACATGGGATTCCACAAATTGGCTGAAGACATCACGAACGCGGTGGCGCGCCGCCGTACTTTCGCGATCATCGCGCATCCGGACGCCGGCAAGACGACGCTGACCGAAAAGCTGCTTTTATTCGGCGGCGCCATCCAGCTTGCCGGCGAGGTCAAGGCCAAGAAGGATCGCATCCAGACCCGGTCGGACTGGATGAAGATCGAGCGCGAGCGCGGCATTTCAGTCGTCACCTCTGTGATGACCTTCGAGTATGAGGACAACGTCTTCAACCTGCTCGACACGCCCGGCCACGAGGATTTCGCCGACGACACCTATCGCACGCTGTCGGCTGTCGACGCGGCGGTCATGGTCATCGACGCCGCCAAGGGCATCGAGCCGCGCACGCTAAAATTGTTCGAGGTGTGCCGGCTGCGCGACATCCCGATCATCACATTCGTCAACAAGATGGACCGCGAAAGCCGCGACCCGTTCGAGATACTCGACGAGATCGAGCAGAAGCTGGCGCTGGACACCGCACCGATCACCTGGCCGATCGGCCGCGGCAAGACCTTTTCCGGCACCTATCATCTGGCGCTGAACGCCGTGCGCAAGGGCGATGCCGAGAAGGAGCGCACGCCGGTCAACGGTCCCGATTCCAACCGCGTCGCCGGCCTGTTGCCGGAGAACGAGCGCGAAGCCTTCATCGAGGAGCTGGAGCTGGCGCGCGAAGCCTGCCGTCCGCTCGACGTCGACTCCTTCCGCGAGGGTCATCTGACGCCGGTCTATTTCGGCTCGGCGCTGCGTAATTACGGCGTGCGCGACCTGATCGAAGCGCTTGGCGCCTACGGGCCGCCGCCGCGCGCGCAGGAGGCCGACACGCGTAAGGTCGAGGCGACCGAGGACAAGATGACCTCGTTCGTCTTCAAGATCCAGGCCAACATGGACCCTAACCATCGCGACCGCATCGCCTTCGTCCGTGTCTGCTCGGGCAAGCTCGAGCGCGGCATGAAGGCCAAGCTGGTGCGCACAGGAAAACCGATGAGCCTGTCGGCGCCGCAATTCTTCTTCGCCCGCACCCGCGTCACTGCTGACGAGGCTTTTGCCGGCGACGTCGTCGGCATCCCCAATCACGGCACGCTGCGCATCGGCGATACGCTGACCGAGGGCGAGGAGATACTGTTCCGCGGTGTGCCGAATTTCGCGCCGGAAATCCTGCGCCGCGTCCGCCTCGGCGACGCGATGAAGGCCAAGAAGCTCAAGGAAGCGCTACACCAGATGGCCGAGGAAGGCGTCGTGCAACTGTTCTCGCCGGAGGACGGTTCACCGGCAATCGTCGGCGTCGTCGGTGCGCTGCAGCTCGACGTGCTGAAGGAGCGGCTGAACTTCGAATACACGCTGCCCGTCGATTTCGAGATGTCGCGCTTTTCCGTCTGCCGTTGGATATCGGCTGACGACAAGGCCGAGGTGCATCGCTTCATCGAGGCGCATCGCGGCGACATCGCCCGCGACCTCGACAACGACCCGGTGTTCCTGGCCCAGCACGCCTTTTCGCTCAACTACGAGGCCGAACGCTGGAAGGCGATCCGCTTCGCCGCGGTCAAGGATTACCAGGTCCGCGACAAGGCAGCCTGAGCTGCGCCGCTTTTCCTTCTCCCCTTGTGGGAGAAGGCGACGGATGAGGGGTATTCCAGGGAACGCTGACGCCTCACTCCGCTGGAACACCCCTCATCCGTCTCGGCGCTGCGCGCCGATCCACCTTCTCCCACAGGGGGAGAAGGCAAGGTCGCGCGTTCACTCACCCCCTGGCTGCCTCTTCGATCTTGGCGATGTCGATCTTGGTCATCTGCATCATCGCCTGCATCACCCGGTTGGCCTTGGCCTGGTCGGGATCAAGCAGCAGCCTGGGCAACTGCTCCGGCACGACCTGCCAGGACACGCCGAATTTGTCCTTCAGCCAGCTGCACTGGCTGGGCTCGCCACCGCCTTCGATGAGTCTGTCCCAGAAATAGTCGACCTCCTCCTGCGTCTTGCAGTCGATGGAGAGCGAGACTGCCTCGGTGAACTTGAATTGCGGCCCGCCGTTGAGCGCCTGGAACTGAACGCCGTCGAGCTCGAAATAGGTCACCAGAACCTTGCCCTCACTATCGCCGCTGCCCTCGGGCCAGCGCATCACGCTCAGCACCTTCGAATTCTTGAAGATGGACATGTAGTGGTTCATGGCCTCCTCGGCCTGGTCGTCGAACCACAGGCAGGGGGTGATCTTTTGCATTTGCTTGCTCCTCGGCTGTTGCAGTTGGCTATCACGGTGAAACGGCCTGGCTTGGCGTTGGTGTTATTTGCCCTGCCGTTTGCCAAGGACGCCCGGGCGGCGCGCAATCCGACAGTGTCATCAAATTTTCTTGGGAAAATCTGGCGCATTGCAAAATTGTGGCCAGACCAGGCTTCGGCGTCTATAACGCCTGCGGTCCGAATTCAGCGCCGCCGCGCTCCCATCGAGCGCAGCCAGCCAGCCAAGGAAAATTCATGCCTGCCTATCGCTCCCGCACCACAACCCATGGCCGCAACATGGCCGGCGCCCGTGGCCTTTGGCGCGCCACCGGCATGAAGGATTCCGATTTCGGCAAGCCGATCATCGCCGTGGTCAATTCTTTCACCCAGTTCGTGCCCGGCCATGTCCACCTCAAGGATCTTGGCCAGCTGGTCGCGCGCGAGATCGAGAAGGCTGGCGGCGTTGCGAAAGAGTTCAACACCATCGCCGTCGACGACGGCATCGCCATGGGTCACGACGGCATGCTCTATTCGCTGCCGTCACGCGAGCTGATCGCCGACTCGGTCGAGTACATGGTCAACGCACACTGCGCCGACGCCATGGTCTGCATCTCCAATTGCGACAAGATCACCCCCGGCATGCTGATGGCGTCGCTGCGTCTCAACATCCCGACGGTCTTTGTCTCCGGCGGGCCGATGGAGGCCGGCAAGGTGGTGCTTGCCGGCAAGACGCAGGCGCTGGATCTGGTCGATGCCATGGTCGCGGCCGCCGACGACAAGATCTCCGACGAGGACGTCAAGACCATCGAGCGCTCGGCCTGCCCGACCTGCGGCTCCTGCTCGGGCATGTTCACCGCCAATTCGATGAATTGCCTGACTGAGGCGCTGGGTCTTTCCCTGCCAGGCAACGGCTCGACGCTGGCGACCCATGCCGACCGCAAGCGCCTGTTCGTCGAGGCCGGCCATCTGATCGTCGATCTCGCCCAGCGCTATTACGAGCAGGACGACGACACCGCGCTGCCGCGCAACATCGCCTCGAAGGGCGCCTTCGAGAACGCGATGACGCTCGACATCGCTATGGGCGGCTCGACCAACACCGTGCTGCACATTCTCGCTGCAGCGCATGAGGGCGAGATCAACTTCGACCAGGACGACATCGACGCGCTGTCGCGCAAGGTGCCGGTGCTGTGCAAGGTTGCCCCCGCCAAGGCCGATGTGCACATGGAAGACGTCCACCGCGCCGGCGGCATCATGGCGATCCTCGGCCAGCTCGACAACGCCGGGCTGATCAATCGCGACCTGCCGACTGTACATACGCGAACGCTGGGTGAAGCGCTCGACCATTGGGACATCTCCCGCACCACCAGTCAAAGCGTCCGCGACTTCTTTCTGGCGGCTCCGGGCGGCGTGCCGACGCAAGTCGCCTTCAGTCAGGACCGCCGCTGGGACGAGCTCGATCTCGACCGGGAGAAGGGTGTCATCCGCTCGGCCGAGCACCCGTTTTCCAAGGACGGTGGCCTTGCCGTGCTCAAGGGCAACCTTGCGCTGGACGGCTGCATCGTGAAGACCGCCGGCGTCGATGAATCGATCCTGAAATTCACCGGCCCGGCCAGAGTGTTCGAAAGCCAGGACGCCAGCGTCAAAGCGATCCTGTCCAACGAGATCAAGGCCGGCGATGTCGTCGTCATCCGCTACGAGGGGCCGCGTGGCGGCCCTGGCATGCAGGAAATGCTCTACCCGACCAGCTATCTCAAGTCGAAGGGCCTCGGCAAAGCCTGCGCGCTGGTCACCGATGGCCGCTTCTCCGGCGGCACCTCCGGCCTGTCGATCGGCCATGCGTCCCCGGAGGCGGCGGAAGGCGGGCTGATCGGGCTGGTGCAGGAGGGCGATACGATCGAGATCGATATCCCGAACCGTACCATCCGGCTTGCTGTCGACGACGCGGAACTGGTCGCCCGCCGCGCGGCGATGGAGTCAAAGGGAGCTGCCGCCTGGAAGCCCGTGGAACAGCGCAAGCGCAAGGTGACGATGGCCTTGCGCGCCTATGCCGCGATGGCAACCAGTGCTGCAAAGGGTGCGGTAAGGTACGTGCCGGAGTAGCGCGGTTCTTCCCTTCTCCCCTTGTGAGGGCTTTGCACGGGGAGCGAAGTGGATTTCGGTGGTCAGTGAGGGCCTTTTTGAAGGCCGGCAGAGCGGTTTTCCGCGGCCCTTGCGGGGCCTTTGTCGGTTTAGGCAGCCATCCTGCCGGATTGTGGACGCACTCCTCCCTCATGTCCGCCTCTCATCGGGTGGATAGAGGACGCCAATCATGGTGCGCAGATTGTAAGCGCAGGCGGCCAGTATGCACTGCGTGCGGTTGGTGGCGAGGTTGAAGAAGCGCAGGCGTCGCATGCCGTAACGCTC
>NZ_RZTI01000109.1:0-20956 GCF_003997275.1 Mesorhizobium sp. M6A.T.Ce.TU.002.03.1.1 | reverse complement strand
AAATCAGCGTGACCGTCGGCGAGAGGCTCAACGCCGGCGACGTCATCGGCAAGACCGGCAGCAGCGGCCGCTCAACCGGCCCGCATCTGCATTACGAGATCCGCCACAATGGCGAAGCCATCGACCCGCTGCGCTTCCTGAGGGTCGGCAAGAAGGTCGCACAGTACCTCTGATCTAATTCCCTGGCATTAGTTGCAGCCTATAGGTTGTACCTGCTTTTTGGGGCTGGCGGGACAGTACCCCCTCTGTCCTGCCCTCTTTGTCAAAAATTGGCATCTCCCCCACATGGGGGGAGATCGGCGGTCGTCCCGGCTTTCGCCAGTCTCCAATGTTTCATGAATGAGCACCGCGCCGAAGCTGCCAATCTCCCTCCTTGTGGGGAGGATGTCCGGCAGGACAGAGGGGGGCACTAAGGAACGCTACATAACCGGGATCCCGCGCAAAATTATTTTTGAATTCCATTTGACTGAATAAATATTCGGTGCGAACCTTATGTTTCCTAAGGGCGCAAGACATGGCACTGCGGGGGACCAATCAGGAATTCGGGCGGCCTTACAACAGGCGCATCGTCCTCGAATCCATCCGCCTCCACGGCCCGATCACTCGCGGCGACATTGCCAGGCGGGTCGGGCTCACCGTGCAAACGGTGTCGACCATCGTTCGCGAGCTGGAAGAACATGGCTACGTTCTGTCCATGCGCGAAGAGCCGCGGGGGCGCGGGCTGCCTCCGGCGACCCTGCGGATCAACCCGGAGGGCGGCTACGCCGTCGGCATCCACGTCACTCCCCTCGGCATCAATGCGGCGCTGATCAATTTGAGCGGTGACGTGATCGAGAGCACCTACCGCGAGGCTCCCAGCGCAACGCCCGACCATGCCTTCGAGCTGATCGGCGCGATGGTGCTTGAATTGACCGGATTGCGCCCTGGCGGTCGCGTTCTCGGCATCGGCATGGCGCTGCCCGGCCCTTTCGGCGTGGAATCGATGAGCTTTATCGGCCCGACGACGATGACCGGCTGGAAGGACGTGGCGCTTCGGGAACGGCTGGAGGCCTCGACCGGCCTGCCCGCGTTTTTTGAGACCGACATGGCGGCCGCGGCAATGGGCGAGCGCCTGTACGGCCTCGGAGCGGGATATTCCGAATACTACTATCTCTATTTCGGTGTCGGTCTTGGCGGCGTTATGGTGCATGACGGAAGCGCCTTGCGCGGCGCCTGGGGAAATGCCGGCGAAATCGGACACATCCCTGTCGTGCCGGTTGGCGAGCCGTGCCCCTGCGGCAATCGCGGCTGCCTCGAAAGATACCTCTCGCTCGAGGCGCTGCGGCGCCGGAACATCAGCGACGCCGATTGGGTTGATGAAGTCGGGCCGATCTTCCGCATCGCCCTCACCATCATCGAGAACCTGTTCGATCCCGAAACCATCATCCTCGGCGGACTTGCGTCCACCGATTTGCTTGAACGGCTGGCCGGTTCGGTTGCGAACCTTCCCAACTCGGTCTCGGCGCGAGGAGACCGCACGACGCCCCGTGTCACCGTCGCACGCGGCGGCCAGCATGCGGTGTTGCGCGGGGCCGCAGCACTTGCAGTTTCCGGATTGCTTTCGCCGCGCTTCGGCCAGATATTCACCGCCGAGCGCGAACGCGGGCGAGACATCCTGCAAGGCAAGGGGATCGCGGCATGAGCGGAGCTCAGCCTGGCATGATCGGAACTCAGCCTGGCATGAGCGAACCCCTGCTGGTGCTCGACAACGTCACCAAGAACTATGGCGCCATCGAAGCGCTCAAGGGCATCAGCTTCTCGATCGGCAAGGGCGAGGTGGTGGCGCTTCTGGGCGACAACGGCGCCGGCAAATCGACACTGGTCAAGATCATCGCCGGCGGGCTGGAGCCTACCTCCGGCCGCATGCTGTTCGAGGGAAAGGAATTCCTCGCCAAATCTCCCGCCGAGGCCAAGGCCGCGGGGATCGAGACCGTCTACCAGGACCTCTCGCTTTGCACCAATGTCGACGTGGTCGCCAATTTCTTCATGGGCCGCGAGATCACCAGGAAATTTCTTGGCGTTCCCGTGCTCGACGAACCCGCCATGGAGCAAGTGGTCAAGAAGGCGCTGACCAGCGCCGGCACGCGCATCCCCTCGCTCAGGACCAATGTCGAGCATCTCTCGGGCGGTCAGCGACAGGCTATCGAACTCAACCGATTCGTGCATTTCGGCGGCAAGCTCGTGCTTCTCGACGAGCCGTTCGCAGCACTCGGTGTCGAGCAGACGCGGCGCGGTCTCGACATGATCCGCCAGGTGGCGAGCCAGGGTATCGGCGTCGTCATCATTACTCATATCATGCAGCAGGCCTTTCAGGTCGCCGACCGGATCGTTGTGATCCGGCAAGGTGTCGTGGCGGGCGATGTCGCGCGCAACAAAACAAGTCCCGACGCGGTGATCAACATGATCACCGGAGAGACGCTTGCCGGTGCCGGACCGGCTGGCTGAGGGACAAAATGAGGGGTCCGGCGCAAAAGGAGCGAACGACATGAAGAAAATACTTCTTGCTGTCTTCGGTATCCTGGCACTGGCCTTTGCCACGCTCACGCCGGCATTCGCCCAGTCCAAGGGCACCGTCTACTATATGGTGCCGACGCTACTCGACGAGTTTCAGACCGGCTCGGTGAGCGCTCTGGAATTGTTCCTGAAGCAGGTCGGCTACGAGATGAAAACGCTGAACGCCGATAACAAGACCGACGCTCAGCAATCGCAGATGAACGACGTCATCGCGCTCAAGCCGTCGGCGATCATTCTCGCCGCCGTCGATTTCAATGCGTTGAAGCCGTCCATCGAGGCCGCCCGCGCCGCCGGCATCCCGGTGGTCGAATTCGACCGCCAGATCACCTCGACACCCTCCGACTTCACATCGGTGGCCGGAACCGTCGAGATCGGCTACGTCGCCGCCGACCAGGCCGAGAAGCTCTTGAAGGCGAAGAACGGCTCGGTGAAGGGGAAAATCCTCCAGGTGCTCGGCGATCCTGGCGATCCCTACACGCTCGATATCCAGAAGGGTTTCGAGGAGAAGATGAAGGCATTTCCGGACGTCAAGATCATCTCGGTTCCGGCCATGCAATGGGAAGCCAGCAACGCCGGCACCATCGTTGCCGACCAGATGCTCGCCAACCCGGATATCGACCTGATCTTCAGCCACGCCGCGCATCTCTCGGTCGCTGCCGTCGCCTCGCTCGAGGCCGCCGGCAAGAAACCGGGCGACGTTATGCTGATGAGCTCGAACGGTGCGCCGGTCGGCCTCGACCTGATCCGCAAGGGCTGGCTCAATGTCGAAGTCGAGCAGCCGCTCTACGCTCAGGCCGCCGCCGTCGCCATGTTCATGGACAAGGTCGTCAACAAACAGGAGATCAAGCCGGGAGAGTACGAAGTGCTCGGCCTGAAGTCGACCGTGACCAAAGAAGCCTGGGGGCCGAACATCAAGATCCCCGGCGCTGCGATCACCAAGGAAAATGTCGATAACCCGGCCTTCTGGGGCAATATGAAACCGCCCTCGGACACGGTGAAGCCGATCGAATAGCAAGGTCCCCTGGGGCTTCGGGCCAAGCTGGCCCGGAGCCTAACCGCTGCAGCCCGGCACGTCAGAACGAACGCGCAGGGACGCTGCAGCAATTTTCAATCCGCGCACGATCCCGGAAAAATCGATTCGGTTTTCGGGGTCATGCGCCAGCCGGATCAGCACATGAATCCCCGCACGCGCCACGCCCTCGAGTTCGCCCTCGACAACCTCGTCTGGTTCATGCTGGTCTTCGTGCTGGTGGTCTTCTCCATTTTCATTCCAAACTATTTCCAGCTCGGCATCTTCGCCAACATCATAGAGGCGTCGAGCGTGCTTGGTGTCATGTCGATCGGCCTGGCGCTGGTCATCATCACTGGACACATGGACCTGTCGGTCGAGTCCGTGGCGGCGCTCGGCGCCATGGCGGTCGGCATCCTGTTCTGCTCGGCGGGTATCGGCCTTGGCGTTCAGTTGCACCCGGAATGGCTGATGGTTCCGGTTTCGCTGCTGCTTGCCCTGATTGTCGGCGGCATCATCGGCGTCATCAACGGCTATTTGGTCGTGAAAGTGAAGATGAGTGCTTTCATCATCACGCTCGCGTCCTACATCTGGGTGCGCGGCCTTGTGCTGGTTATTTCCGGCGGCCGCTCTGCGCAGGACCTTGCTCCGGCGATCCGCTGGTTCGGCATTCAGCGGCTCCTTGGCCTCCCCCTCACCGCCTGGATCGCCATTTCGTGTTTCGTGGTCTTCTCGCTGATTATGGCCAAGACACCGTTCGGCAGGCATCTCGTCATGATCGGTGGCAACGAGACCGCAACCTTCCGCGCCGGCATCCGCGTGAACCGCAACCTCGTCATTGCCTTTGTTCTCGCTGGCGCCATAGCCGGCCTTGCCGGCTGGCTGCTGGCGATCCGCACCTCCGGCGCCACCGCCAATCTGGGCGTCGGCCTGCTGTTCAACGCCTTCGCCGCCGTCGTCATCGGCGGTGTCAGTCTGAAGGGTGGCGTCGGCACTTTGCCCGGCGTCTATGCCGGTGTGCTTTTGCTGTCGGCCATCAACACGGCGATCAACCTCATGGGCCTGCCGGCCAACTTCACCCAAGTGATCCACGGCATGCTCGTGCTCGCCGCCGTGCTGCTCGACGCATTCAAGCAAACCATTCGCCAGAGGCTGGCATGACTGGCCGTCTCGAAAACAGGGTCGCGCTGATCGTCGGCAGTGCGCGCGGCATCGGCAAGGGCATCGCACAACGCTTTGCCGAAGAGGGCGCAAAGCTGGTCCTGGCCGATACCGAGGTTGAGGCCGGGCAAGCGACCGCGGACGAACTCGGCGCCGCCTTCATTTGTACCGACATCTCGCAGATAGCCGATGCAGAGGCCGCCGTGGCGCTGGCCCTCGACCGTCACGGCCGTCTCGACATCCTGGTCCAGAATGCCGGAATCTACCCCTGGCAGCTCATCGAGAACACCAGTCCGGACGACTGGGACCGGGTCATGGCCGTCAATCTGCGCGGCACCTTCAATGCCACTCTTGCCGCGCTGGCGCCGATGAAGGCGCAGCGCTTCGGGCGCATGCTCTACACCTCGTCGATTACCGGCCCGCACGTCACCAGCCCCGGTCACGGCCACTACGCCGCCAGCAAGGCCGGCATCAACGGCTTCATCCGTTCGGCGGCGCTGGAATTCTCCGGCTACGGCGTCACTGTCAACGGCGTTGAGCCCGGCAACATCCTCACCGAAGCAATCCAGATGCACCGCGGCGCGGCCTATATCAAGAACATGCAGGATTCCATTCCACTCGGCCGGCTCGGCAGCCCGCGCGACGTGGCCAATGCCTTCCTGTTCCTCGCCTCGGACGATGCCAGCTACATCACCGGCACGACCATCGTCGTCGATGGCGGCCAATTGCTGCCCGAGGGCAAGGATTTTCGGCTCCTTCCGCCGTGATCCTCGATTTCGGTGACGGTTTTTCCTGCGGCCGGCAACAACAGCCGATCATCCGGCACTTGCCATGATCTGTCTGAAGACCGGTGATGCGGGCAAGGACGCGACCGGCCGCGAAGACGACCCGGATCTACTCGGGCCTTCACCATCTCCTACCAGGTCCTCCAACCCGATCTGGCCTTCGTCATCGATGATCCCGAGGGTGCCTGCGGCTATCTCCTTGGCGCAGCCGACACAAATTCCTTCAATGCCAGCCTGGCCGCAAAGTGGTATCCCGACCTTCAAGCACGCGTGGCCGACCCTGGACCCGATAGCTCCCGTTGGCGCGGCAGCGATTGGGCGCGGCATCGGATCCATCATCCCGATTTTTCTGTCCCGCAAGCGCTCGCCGTCTATCCCTCGCAAGGCCATATCGACCTGTTGCCGCAGGCGCGCGGAAAAGCCATCGGCAGGCGAGCGATGGTCTTTCTCGATCAGCGCCTTGCCGCCTGCGGCTCAACCGGGCTTTGCCTTGAAGTCATGCGGCGGAATATTGACGCGCTGAACTTCTACAAGGCTGTCGGGTTCAGGGCTGAGGCCTCGCCAGACGTTCCGCGACGCCGACGAAGCAAGGCCGCGCCAATGCACGAGGTTCGCTACCAAAACTTTAACATCGGTTTACCCGAAGTTGGTACAGCAACGCTGGTTTCATCCCTTCAAGCAAAGAGACTGCCCTTGCCGCAACACCACAGCTCTCCTTTGGTCCGGAAACGCGGTGGACGGGACTCCGGTGCCGGGAGCCGCGTTTGAGCGTCATTCGCGCCCTTGAAAGTGCCGATCTTCCGGCAGTCGCGGGCATGTTTCAACGCGTGCTGCGCAAAGAACGGACCGAAGCGCCGGCCGCGCTCATCGAATATATGAGACGGTTTTATCTGGAGGCGCCGGGTTGCGGAGGCGATCTGCGGTCGCTTGTCCATGTCAACGACGCCGGCCGCGTCTCTGGGTTTGTCGGCGTTCACGTATTGCCGATGCAGTTCAACGGCCGACAATTACGAGCCGCCATTTGCAGCTCGCTCATGGTCGAGGATCATGAGCGCGACCCGATGGCCGGCGCTCGCTTGTTGAAAGCTTATTTGGATGGTCCGCAGGACATCTCCTTCAGCGAGACGGCCAATGATATCTCCACGAAGTTGTGGACCCGGCTGCGCGGCGTGGTCCTGCCGCAATACAGCCTTGACTGGGTACGCGTAATGCGGCCGTCGACCTTTGTGCTCGGCCTTTCCGCCAGTCGCATGAAGCTTGTCCGAATGCTCAGTCCGTTTGCCCACGCCCTCGACCGATTTTATTGCAGACGAATGAAGTCGAGCGAACGACGCTGGTCCGGTGTGGCGGCGGACGGGGCAGGCCACGGAGCCTTTCGGATGTCCGAAATCGACAGTCACACATTTGCCAAGCTGATCGAACCGTTGACCGCCCAGTTCGCCCTGCGCCCGGCTTGGGCGGAAGGCCTACTCGATCATATCCTGACCGATGCGGCACAAAAGACGGATCTGGGCGAGCTTGTCTACGTTTCCGTGACATCGCCAGTCGGCACCAATGTCGGCGCATTCGCCTATCACGCACGGACGGGTGAAATCGGTCGCGTGTTGCAGATCCTCGCCCTCCCCGGCCAGGCGGGTCCCGTCATCGACTGCCTGATCGATCATGCCACCGTGCGCGGCATCAGCGGCCTGCGCGGACGCATTCAACCTGCACTTCTGGAAGCAATGCTTGGGCGACGCATAGCTTTCCTGACCGTTGCCTCGACCGTGGTGCATTCACGCGATCCCGAGCTTTTGGATGCCATGAAGAACTCACAAGCTTTCCTGAACGGGCTTGCGGGCGAGCAGTGGAGCCAGTTGATCGGCGGCCGCTTCACCTGAAGCGCTCGCCGTGGCCGGGTTGGAGAGGCAGGTCAGGTACCGACTTCCTCCACCTCATCAACGAGTTGCGGGCGCAGGTGCAGATAGCGCGTGGCTTTTCGCTTGGCGGTGATGTCTGCCCAGACGCGTTCCACTTGTGAGGCGTCTAGTCCCGCCGCCTGCCCGACCACTTCGGCCGCCACGCCTTTGTTGAGGCCGCAAAGGCAAATATCCATGCGGTCATAGGGAAGCGAGAAGTAGAACTCCTCCTGCGTCTGCGCCAGCGAGTAGGTATCGGTGGTAGGCGGCCGGTTGCGGATTTCGTCGGGAACGCCGAGATAGGCCGCCAGCGCATAGACCTGCGTTTTATAGAGATGTGCGATCGGCTTGACGTCAGCCGCGCCGTCACCGTTCTTGACGAAGAACCCCTGATCGTATTCCAGCCGGTTGGGCGTTCCAAGAACGGCGAAGTTCAGCCGATCGGCATGATAGTATTCGATCTGCTTGCGGGTGCGCTGCTTCATGTTGGTGGCGGCGACGATCCCGAGATAGACCGGGAGCGGCATTCTTAGCTTGGTCTGCTTGCCCTTAGGGTCCTGCACCACCAGCGACGAAATATTGTAGCCCTCACTCTCGAGGGCGTTCGCGATCACGATCTTCGAGGCCCAGCCTTCGCCGTATTCCGGGACCAATTCGCGGATGAACGCGTCGCGACGCTGGTAGCAGCCCATGGCGCGCAGGGTCGGTCCGATATCCTCCACAATAGCCTCGACACCGAACGTGTCGGCGACAAGGCGGCCGAGCCGCAGACTTTCCGGATCGGAATCGTTTTCCGGCATGAACAGGCACAATACATTCTGAGGCCCGACGGCTCGCGCTGCCAACGCCACCGAAACGCTTGAATCGATCCCGCCCGAAAGACCGAGCGTGAGGCCCCGCTTGCGAATACCGCGCAACTGCTGGCGCAAAGCGGTCACGATCCTGTCCGTTTCGGCGCCGGGGTCGATAGCCAGAGCCTGCGCCAGAATGGCCTGCGCGTCCTCGCTGGGGCGAACACTCATTGCGCGGCCTCCATCATCTCTGCAGCAAGCCGGCGGCTGACTTTGCCCGTATCCGTCTTTGGCAATTCCGAGCGGAACTCGATAACCTTGGGAACCATGAAATCCTCGAGATGACGTGCGCAGTGGCGCATGACATCCTTTTCGCTGAGCGTCGGATCCGAGCGGATGACGAGGGCGCCGATCGCATGCCCAAGCACGGGATCCGGCACGCCGACGACAACAGCTTCCGCGATGCCTGGATGGGCGTGAAGCACGGCTTCCACTTCCTTCGGAGCCACCTTCTCTCCCCGCGTCTTTATGATGTCGTCCTTGCGCCCGACGAAATAGAGAAAGCCATCCTCATCGGTCCTGAACAGATCGCCGGTGTAGAGAACCTTCTCCCAAGGGTTCGGGCCAGGCCGCAGGGTCCGTTCGGTTGCAGCTTCGTTGCGCCAGTAACCCTGCATGACATGGGGCCCGCGAATGACCAACTCACCCGCAACGCCCGACGGCACTCGCTGCCCGTCCTCGTTGACGACGAAGGCTTCGGTGTTCGGAATGGCTATTCCGACCGATCCCGGCCGGCGATCGAGCTCCTCGGGCGGTAGATAGGTGCAGCGCTTGCATTCCGTCAGGCCATACATCGAATACAGCCTGACACCGGGAAAAAGGAAGCGCAGACGTTCTATGTGCGCCTGCGGCAACGCCGCCGCCGTATTCGAAATATAGCGAAGGCTGGGCAGGAAACCCGGCGTCAGGTCACGCATCTGCAGGATCATCGCCGCCATCGTGGGCACGAGCGGAAGACCGGTGACGCCCTCCTCGCGGACACGTTCAAAGACCGCCTGAGGAAAAGCGAAGGACTTTTCGAGCACGAGCGTGGCGCCGAGCCTGACAGCCATCAGCAACTGATAGAGGCCATAGTCGAAGGCGAGCGGAAGAACATTCAAAATGATGTCGTCTGGCGCGTTGCGCAGATAGTTGGTGATGGAGTCCGCGGCCGCGTCGCTATTGCGGTGCGTCATCATCACGCCCTTGGGCCGGCCCGTTGAGCCCGAGGTGTAGATGAGCATGGCCAGATCGACGTCGATGCCGCCGTGGTCGATCTCACTGGCTTCGAGCGTCAGGCAGTCGGCCAGGGATGTCGCTCCTGCCGGGTATTGGTTATCGGCACCAGCGGTGGAAGCCACGAAGATGCCGGTCTTGCCGCTCGATCCGCACGCCTCCGCGACAACGGGCATCAGTTTTGCTTGCGTGAGGATCGCCGCAGGGTCGCAATCAGCGATGATGTAGGCAAGCTTTTCGGCCTTGGTGGATGCGTTGATCGGACTGAACGTCGCCCCTGCCTTGAGGACCGCGAAAATCGAAACCGCGGCCTCCCAGCAATTGTCCATGAAGATCAGGACCCGGTCGTTGCGTCTGACGCCGTTCGCGAAAAGGGCGGCGGCCAGGCGGCTCGAAAGATCGTCCAGTTCTTCGTAGCGCAGCCTTTTGTCCTTGGTGATCAATGCCGTTTTGGCGGGATGGGCAGCGGCCTTGGCGGCCAGGAGATGTTCGATCCGCATGGACGCTCCTCGCTGACTGTACCTACGCTGCCAGCGCTTCTGCTTTCGCCCTGATGAAGGACGAGAGGCGGTCAATCGAATCCAGGTTGGCCGGTACGATGTCGGAATCGACCATCGCTATGCCGAAATTGTCCTCTATGAAAGCCACGAGTTCCAGTACGGCCGTCGAGTCCATGATGTCGTTCTCGATCAATGAGGCTGTATCCGAAAGCTGGTATGACGTGTCGCCGAACAGGAAGTTGTCGACGATAAAAGTTCTGACCTTGTCCTTGATTGTAACCATTTTTCTTTCCTTCCCTTCTCAAGCTGCTCGTGCTGCACCGACCTCTTGGCCGGTGAAATTCTTCTGCCACAGCTGCGTCGACAAAATGCCGACGAAGGCCGCGTTATCGCGAAACCCGGACACTGGCTGCGTGCGGCATTTCTCATGAAGATTTGCAACCGCCTTGGCGTTGAACAGTCCGCCGGCAGCGATGCTCGCTTCGCTCAAGCAGTCGCGTACATAATCCAGTTCTCCGGCTCCAACAAAGGAGCTGGCGTCCGGGGCTCGGTAAGGTTGTTTGGTGCGCTCCCGGATCGCCGTCGGAAGCAGGTGCTTGGCTGCCTTGCGCAGTATGTGCTTTTCCACCAATCCCTTCAGCTTCATCTCCGGCGGCAGTCTTGCTGCGAATTCCACCAAACGAGGATCGAGGAAAGGGAAACGTCCTTCGATACCATGCGCCATCGCCATGCGATCGCCTTGGCTGGAGAGGATATAACCCGGCAGCAGGAAGCGGGTTTCGAGATATTGTGCCTGATGCAGTGGATGCCACAGCGAAAATGCTTGGGGCAACCGGCTGACTAGGTCCTCGGCCGCGTCATAGCCCTTCAAGGCCGCACGCAGGTCACCGGAAAAGAAGATCTTTGCCGCCGCCGTGGTCTTGAAGCGCGGCCGATGCGAGAATAGCGGATCGTCGAGGGCAGTGTTGCTGGTGCCAAAGAATGCGGACAGGTACTCCACAGATTGCTGTTGCAGACCGGGCAGATAGGGATAAAGCCTGCGAAACAGCTGTGGCCTTATGCGCGATGCCGGCTGACGTCCGCAGAATCGGCGAACACGCGCTTCCTTAAAGACATCGTAGCCTGCGAAGACCTCGTCGGCGCCCTCGCCGGTCAACACGACCTTCAGGCCAGCCTGGCGGACCAGGCCGGACAGCTGGTAGAGAGGCGCCGGGGCCGTGCGGATGATCGGCCGCTCGGCAAAGCGGATGACTTCCGGAAAGACACGAGCGATATCGCCGGGACGGCAGGCGATGGCTCGATGATGGGTGCCAAGTGCAGAAGCCATCTCGGTCTGGAAGGCGCTTTCGTCGTGCTCGGTGCTGTCGAACGTCACGGAAAATGTCTGCAGCCTCCGAGGAGTCATGCCGGCGGCAAGTGCCGAAACAAGGGATGAATCGAGCCCGCCCGAAAGATAGGAGCCGACCGGCACGTCGGCCCGCATGCGAAGTCTCACCGCATCGGTCAAAAGGGCCTGCAGTTCCTCGGCTGCGTCGTCCTCGTTCGTGACTTTCGACGGCTGGTCCCGATGCGGATAGTCCAGGTGCCAATAGCGTTTGACCGTGACTTGACCCTGTGTCGCGATCATCACGCTTGCCGGCTCCAGCTCGTGGATATTGTGGAAAGCCGTGCGCGGAGCAATCGGCGCCCAAAGCGTAAATATCTGATCGAGTGCAATCGAATCGATTTCGGCCGAGACGCCGGGGACCTTCAGCAGGGCTTTGATCTCCGAGGCGAAGTAAAGCACTCCGTCCTTGCTCGTGTAGAACAGCGGCCGAACACCCATTCGGTCTCGTGCAAGCACCATGCGCCGATGCCTGTTATCCCATATCGCGAAGGCGAAATCACCGTTCAGGAGAGGCAGGCAGTCCTCGCCCATCTCGTCATACAGCTGCAGGATGACCTCTGTGTCGCTCGACGTGCGGAAGCGTCGGCCCTTGGCTATCAGCCCTTCGCGCAATTCCACGTAGTTGAAAATCTCGCCGTTGAACGCAATCGTCAAATTGCCTGACACGTCGGACATCGGTTGCTGGCCATCACCGATCCCGATCACGGACAGCCGCGCATGCCCGAGCCCGGCGTCGGGTGCTACAAATTTCCCTTGCTCATCCGGTCCGCGATGGGCGATCGCAGCTGTCATGCGCGCAAGCAAAGCTTCCGCATCCCGGATCGAACCGAAATAGCCCCCGAATCCGCACATTGCTACAACTCATATATCAGTAAGGCGCGAGACGTAACCTCAATAATTTCCTCAAGCGTTAACCGGATAATCTCGGATATCACATGGTTAACAACAATTAAAAACAAAGGTACTTTTTTATATTTTATTGTTTCGTCATACAGAGAAGTATATTTCAATGCTAAACGCAACTTTTGTTCGAGCAAGGGCGGCGCAGTCGATCCGCTCTGGTGAAATCTTGGACGCGTTGATATTCGAATTGACCGGCGGAGATGTCCGCAGGGAAAGGAGGGGTATTTCCGCCGGCTCAACTGGAACCTGGAAGAGTCATTTGGGTTCCCAGTGCTGCCTGACGCCATCCGGCCCTGATCTGTTCCCGTTTAGCCCGCAACAACCCTGAGATCGTGTTTGGTAGCCGGTCCCCGTGATACCATTCGGCCGCATGGCCTGTGTTCTATCGCCTTGACCGACTGGGCGCGCCGCATGGCTTCTAGGCATCGTTGACAGATGGCGTGCCATTAGGAACGACACCAAGACGCTGGGCGATCTACGGCATTGCAACCGCGGGTCGCATTTTTCCAAATAGAGCCGCAAACATGTTGGGATGGCGAGTAAAACAACTGATAGTTTCCACTGTGCTGGCCGTTGGCCTGGGCACTTCTTACTCAACTGCGTTCGATTTGGATGCGGTCGAGCGTCTCAGGTCCAAGCCCACATGCGCAGACTGCGACCTATCGGGCGCCAGCATAACGGGGAGCTATCTGCCGGGCGCGATCCTGACCAATGCGAACCTGACGGGCGCCGACCTCAAAGAAGCAAACATGAATGGTGCGGACCTTAGCGGTGCGAATCTCTCCGGCGCGGAACTATCTGGCGCCAGCCTAAATTACGCGAACTTGTCTGGCGCGAATCTGTCGAATGCGAACCTATCGAAGGCGAGCCTTTCTGGCGCAAACCTGTCAAATGCGAGCCTGTCAGGAGCGGTCTTGATTGGCGCAAGCCTAAGGGGCGCGCGCCTTGCGCAAGCTCAGCTGGCGGGCGCAAACCTGGAGGGAGCAAACTTGCATTTGGTGCTAAACTTAGATGCGGCGCTGCTTGTGGACGCGAAACTTTGCAACACAACAATGCCGGACGGCCGCATAGATAACAGAGGCTGCTAGGTGTTTAGTCCCGGCATTTGAGGGAGAGCGGGTGCCGTTTTGGATTTGCCTCCGAGTTCAATGAACCCGGAGGTGACTTCTGGGCGGAAGTTATTGATTTTATGGTGGGCGATGACGGGCTCGAACCGCCGACATCTTCGGTGTAAACGAAGCGCTCACTCCCTAGAGGTCTAATCACCTACTGATATAAACCTCGTAAAATCAATGACATAGATATCTCACTCATTAGCCAAAAGCTGACGGATTGGTTGCTGTCACAGCACAGTCACACGGACTCAAAGTCCTGTGCCAAACCGGAGCTTTTCAGATGGCTACTCTTCGCAAGCGTAACGGCAGATGGCAGGTCCAAGTCAGACGCCAAGGCTTCCCCGTCCAATCGCGTTCATTCGTCTCAAAGGCAGATGCCAATGAATGGGCTAGACTGATTGAGCGTCAGCACGACAGGCAAGAGCTTGGTCCCGACCGAAAAGCCTTGAAAGCAATGACCCTCGCCGATCTTGTCATCCGATACAGGGATGAGGTCCTACCCAAAAAGAAGGGTTCAGCGGTCGAGACAATCCTGTTGAACCGGTTCCTCCGTTATCCGATCTGTCAGAAGACGCTCTATGACCTAAGCACGGCTGACTTTGCGGCCTACAGAGACCAACGGTTGAGCGAACCCAAGCATCGGTCATACAAGCCAGTCACGCCTAAGTCATTGAAGCGTGAGCTTTCTCCCCTCTCCCATATGTTTCGTCATGCCCTTGTCGAATGGGAAATCCCTTTGAGGAATCCACTCGACGGTTTGAAGCTGAAAGTCACTGACAACAAAAGGGAACGTAGGCTCCTGGCTGGTGAACTCGACAGGCTGCTTGAGGGGACGAAGAAATGTCGGAACAAGCTCGTCGCTCCTATCATCCTGTTCGCCCTAGAGACGGCCATGAGGCGCGGAGAGATGCTGTCGATCCAATTCCGCCACGTCGATTTCGAACGCCTCTCGTTAGTCATCCCTGAGTCGAAGTCGGGCTATTCGAGGGTCATTCCTCTGACGAGACGGGCCGTTGCGATCCTAGCGGCTTTGAGGACAGACGAGACAAAGCCCACAGATCGGCCCTTTCCTATCACCCCGGTAGCTATGAGGCTCCAATGGGACAGGCTGACGGGGCGTGCGGGGATAGACGGTCTAAATTTCCATGACCTTCGCCATGAAGCGATATCTCGGCTGTTCGAACTAGGCTTGACGGTCCCAGAGGTCGCCTCGATCTCAGGTCACAGGACACTTGCCCAGTTGATGAGGTACAGCCATGCCAGTCAGGAGTCTGTCAGGGCGAAACTCTGCGGTGGTCAGTCGTCGGACAAGCTCATCGGGAGTAACGCTCGGTCAGCAAAACATGAATTCGCAATGATCGACACGGCAACGGCGGCGCAACCCCAGCCAGAACTAATGGCTTGAAATAGCTACGCTTCTGACCCACCGAGTCACGATCTGACTTCACTAGGCCCTTGCACCCCGCTTGGGCCTTTTCTTTGGGTCGCTCGTGCATCATTGGTGCCTCTGGATAAACGTTGATGCGCAATGGAGCACCAAGCTAGTGGGCGTGCTATGGAAGCATGCGAACCAAGGGCTCCCCCATGACATCTACGGAAAACGAACTGATGACGATTGCAGGCAGCTTCTCTGAGCTGTTTGCGGTCTGCGAGAATTATCCGGATAATTTCAAAGCCTACGCCTCAACCTTCAAGCGGCTGTCGATCGAAGCCAGTGCGTTAATCGACCATCATTTCGGACCGGTGAACAATTTCTCTCAGCACCTTTGGCCGGCGATGCATATGACCCAGGACGGGTATTTAGGTAGAGATGTCGTTTCTCTGTCTTATGAAGCTAATCAGGTCATTTTTGGAGCAATAAATCATTTACGACGAGAACGATTAATAGGTCGGAAATCAACAGTAGATGTCAAACCAACCTATGTAGATGTCGGCACCATCGCGGTCTTGGGCTCGCTGGCTGACCCTCGTTTTGACTTCACCCGCCTTGTCCAGATGTGTCGGGAATTGAATGTCGCGCATCAGCAAGAGTGCAACATAGCCGTGGCGATGCTAGTTCGCGCCGTTATGGACCACATCCCGCCCATCTTCGGAAAGACTACATTCGCGGAGGTCGCTAACTCCCGTCCTAAATCACTGAAGGAGACCCTTCAGCCATTGGAGAGCATCCGCAAGATTGCCGATACGTTCCACCACGTTCAAATTCGCAAGAGCGAGACCATCCCTACAGCTACTGCGGTTAACGCGAGCAACGCCGTCGAGAGCCTTCTACAGGAGATCATTAGAACGGTCCGAGAAACCCGCGCGTAGCGTTCCTTTTGGACTGATCTTCTTTGCCCAAGGATTGCCCCAATCGTATCGTCTAACTGTAATGACCGGATGCCGCCTCTGATTGGCAAGCTTGCTGGACCGGCAGCACAAAAGGCACGCAAACCGTTGCTGGTTAGGCGGAAAGCCCCGAGAAGCGCACAGTGTTGTGGATCGGATGTCGCTACCGAGTAGCTGGACGGACCGAAGGTCCTCCGAGGAGCCATGCTCCGAAGAACAACGTGTGAGGCCCAGACCACCATTCCCGAGGGGATATCAGAGTGGGGGATTGCGTGACTGGCGTTGAGGGACAATCCGCTCCCAAGACAATGCCAGCGTTATCGGTCTCCGGATCGATGAATGCCTGCTGAGGGTAACGGCACAGGAGTAGTCAGTCTCCAAGCTGTGCAAGGCATAGACGCGTCAGAAAATAGGTTCCTATCACCTACGATCCCGACATACCGTCAAAGGACCCCGGGGTCTTAGCTGGCCGTTTGAATCACCAACCCTCAAGAAGCTCCCCTTTTCCGGCAAAAGCTAATCGCCCTTGTGTCGAAGCATAACCCTTGCGGTTGTGTGGAAGCGGAAGCATGACCCAATGATAGTCTCTAGTCGTGTGGCAAGAACAAGAGCGGCGATTGTACAAATCGGGGCAGATACCGAACCAGGATCGCTTGATTCCCCGCAACATCAGGAGGAGCAGTACATGGGTTCCGTCATAGACTTCTACGCTATTCGTCGTGGTACGTCTCATACACTTCCACCAAACGACCCTGACGAGGACTTACTGCACAAACTCGTCGACGAACAAAACCGCCTTAAACTCCGGGTTATCGAACTTGATAGACTCATTGAAATGGAAATATCGCAACCAGAATAATCGCGAATTGCGACGGGTCGAATGCTGAATGAAATCAAGGGGCTAACAACAAGGTAGCAAACTTATATATTTGAAATCAATACCTTACGGGAGGTCGCCTTGATCTCCCCTTTTCTTGTCTATTCCCCTGCTATTTCCGCTTCTTTTTGGAGGTCAAAGAAAATAAATACCCCTATGCAACACAAGGGTTTGATGGTCATTTAACCTTAGTTAGTCTTCCACTTCTATTGACTTCTGTGAATATTTCTGTTATAATTAGGTGTAGGCTAAGATTTTTTCTTGCCTTCTTTTTCAACCAAACATTTGAACTCTAAACTTGCTGCGCAAGCAGCTATAACTATGAGAGATTATTTTATGAAATTGGGTTATACAGGAAGCGGAGAAATCCACTTCCCCCATGGCAGTGCCGCGAACCAGCAGCCAACCGCAGTTACCTTCGTTGACCCCGCTCCGGTTCCACACATCGATACCCAAGGCCGGGACTTTAAAGAGTTAGCCTCATACGGTCTGACCGTCGTCGGGGACATTAACTACCCCTGGATGCTGATCACGTTAGACGGAGCATTCCTTAAGCTTCACAAGGACGAGCACGCCATCTGGCACGTCGCCTTCGAGAAAGAAGCTCCCGCCGCGTTCGGCTCTTTCACCTCAAAGACGACAGCACTCCGCGCACTAGCGAAGTATGCCGACAAGAACGGACTCGAATTAAAGATCGAGTATCTGTCGAACGATGGCAAGAACCGCCTTCGTGAAAATCCAAAAGCAATTTAGAATCCAAATAGATTTTACCTAACTTTACTTTAGAGAGGAATTTTTATTATGCCATTTAGGAACCTCAGAGACCCGATCTTCCGAAAGCCGTTCAATAAAATGAATGAGGGGGAGAAGGCACTAGCTCAAAACGAAATTTTCAAAGCCATCCAATTGATCCGCAACAATCCAAATCTGTCTAGCGATATGAAGTATGCTCTCGGTCTAGGTATCGCTCAGGGGATGGCTCCGGGAGTGGAGACTTCCCAGGAGGTCTTCGAAAAAGCGGGCAAGCTCGAAAAGCAGCAGACGCTAGAAGCCAAGCGTAAAGCTCCGTTTAACTCGTACGACATCTTTGGGGGCGGTCAGTGAAAGCCCGATCTGTCAGGATTGAGGGCAATACCGTCTATGTCCCACTTGCCCGAGACGGTACGCGGGAAGCTGTCATTGACTTCGATGACTTCCGTGATCTGCAACTACTCGGCTTGAATCCGAACTGGCACTCCAAGGGTGGCAACGTCATGGCACTCGGTTCGAATGGTGTGCTTGTCGTCGTCTCTCGTGTTCTGATGGATGCAAAGGAGGGTCAAGTCGTCAGCCATGAGAACAAGGACAGGCTGGACCTCCGGAGGGGAAACCTTTCTCTCGCGGCTGGCTTCAGTGTCAATCACGACAGGGCGCTACTCAGCCTGGACAGAGCCGAACGGCTGAAAGCCTCTGAGGACCGAAGGTCCGAACTGTCGATGGGTCGCCCTATCATAAAGGCTTCCGAGGACTCGTTCGACAAGCTTTTCAGCCCGGCATAAACTTGCTGCGCAAGCGGCATAACTGGTTGCTTAGTGGGGCGGCCCTCGTGGTCGCCTCATCTCTTCATGACCCGATATCTCAAGGAATCTAAGGAACCACCATACATATTGAAGGATATTTTTATGCTCAATTTATCATTGCCGACTCGTGCCCAGATTAAGTTCGGGACAGCCGATTGCCTTACTTGTTCAGCGGAATTCACCAAGCACCGTCATGGCCAGAAGTTCTGTTCCGAGGAATGTGGGAACAAGGCTAGGGCGAAACGTGCAGGACGCGTCTCTGATAATCCCCGACATCTCGCCAGACAGAAGCGCCTGGACAGAGCAAGTGCTCCTCTAGGGCGTCCCCAAGCGGAACTGAGAAGCCGTGTAATTGACCTCACAGAGGCTGGTGAGAGCGTTACGAGGGGCACAGAGGGGGCTAGTACCGGGAAGCCGTGTAAACAGCCGGAATTACATAATGAAAACAATGTATTGCGGGGGGCAAAATCGGGGTCTAGCCTCCTTAAAAGGACGGATTTCCCGGTTGATCTCATGGGAGGTCGTTTTCGGACCTCAAAACAACCATTCGCTACGAAGCTCCTCCAGAAGGTAATCGAGGTAGAAGGGCCTCGCCTTGTCGCTCTAGCAGAGGAGGCAGCATGACTTCCTCTGTCGAAATCAAGGTCGATGATGTCTGGTCTGTCCAACTGCGAAGGATCGTCTCAACGTCAGGATGGGGTGTACTGGAGTCGCAAAGAAGGCCGGTCGTTGCACCACGAAGTTACCGGTACATTCTGAGGAAGAGGGGACGGGACTATCGTTCTTATGAGACTGTGAGAGAGCTTATCGAGGGTACTAGATTCATCGCAGGCAAGGATTGGGATGAGGTGAGGCTCCGTCTCGCTGAGGTGATCAGGTCGGAGCAGCCGGAAGGAACGTATGAGCATGAGAAAGGAGGAATATCACATTGGCTATGATCGATGCAGATGAATGGCTGGAAGCCTCTGAGGACCACAGGTCCGAACTGAATCGGGGCAGAGCCATTGGGCTTGTCTGGGACGATAGTGAGGTAGCCCGGAAGGGCGGAGACCTCTTTGACGAAACGCTTAGGCTGACTGAGTTAGCGTTCAAAGAGTATGGCCATTCACTGAATAAAGCACAGTTCTGTGGGATCGAAGCCATTGCTGGGACGTATGCTGGAATGGCTGCGGGGACCGCAAAGCCTAAAAATTATCTCTCCCAATTGGCGACCGGGATTGGAAAAACGACTGTAGCAGTCCAGGCGACGAAAGCCCTCCTTGCCAACCCCGATTTCAAGGACGTTTCGGTCATCTATTTCCTGTCTCGGCTTGATGAAATCAAACGCCTTGTCAAAGACATGGGGCTTACGGATGAATTCGCGATCCTGACCAAAGACCAGAGGCTTAACGAGGAAGGGCGGAAGGACTGCTGGAATGCCCGTGTCCTCTTCACCACACAGCAGCGGTTAGAGGAGGTATCGAAGGGCGGGACCTCGTTCGCTGAGATGGAACAGTTTTTCTACAAGGGCAAACCCCGACAGGTTCGGGTGTGGGACGAAGCAATCCTTCCGTCTAAAGCCCTTGTGGTCAATCGAGGCTCGCTGATGTCACTAGTGAAGGGGTTTGAGAGACTGTACCCGAAGCTTGCCGACGCTATAGAGGACTTCGCCCGTTCTCTCAAAGACCATGAGGGCGAGACGATCACGGTTATCGACATCGATGCTTATGACGGGCCGAAGGATGGTTTCAGCCTAGGTGATTTCCGTTCACATCATCGAAGCTCGGAAGACCAGAACATAGCAGAAGGGCTTTATGGTCTGTCAGGCCGGTCTGCGCGCGTCAAGAAGGACAACGAGTCCGGTTATTGGACGGTAGAGTACGCGGATATCCTGCCGGGCGATCTGAAGCCGATGCTAATCCTCGACGCGTCAGGCGGGCTCAGGGCGGATTACGATCTGTGGCAAGAATACAGGAAGGACCTCACCCGTCTGCCAGCGGCAGGGAAGTCCTATGAGGGCTTTACGATCCATCACCTCGACAGGTCTGCCGGAACGAGGGCTCCTAAGAAAGGTCTTGCAGACGATGTCGCCAAGATGCTTTCAGAAATCCCCGTCGATGAAGAGGTCCTTATCGTCACGCACAAGCCGAAGGAAGGCAGGGACTTGCCGAAAGAGATTCTAAGGCAGGTGCCCAAGGATCGACACGGCAAGTTGCGCTTCATCCACTACGGCATCCACAAGGCGACGAACGACTTCAAGCATATCAAGTACCAGATACATGTCGGGCTGTTCATCTACCCTGACGCTCAATACGAGGCTAACGGCAGGGGTGCCATGGCTGCTGATGTCAATCGTAGCCTCACCAAGGAGGAGTTCTCCCGAATCAGAATGGGGGAGATTTCCGACCATATCTTTCAGGCCGCAGGACGTGGGGCTATCAGGCAGTGTGTAGACGGGAAGTGTCCTCCGGGATGCCACCTCTACATGATTTTCTCTTCACACAAGGTGACAGGCTTTCCGCCCGAGCGACTTCGTGAGGTGATATTCAAAGGGGCTGAGGTTGTGGACTTCGATACGGGCAAGACGAAAGGGCTTCCCCAAAAGGTCCAACAGGCGGTCGAGTTCATCGTCGGGGTTCTGGTGACGCAGGATCAAGTATCGACTACGGAGGTCAGGGAGGTCTTGGGGATGAGTCATGTCAGTTGGAACAACAACGTGGTGAACCACCCCGATTTCCTCCCGACGTTGAGAGGCGAAGGGGTGCGTCTAGTCAGGGGGAAAGGGCGGGCGGGTAGTCATTTCACGAGGGGGTGAATTCATTTCGCAACACCTCTC
>NZ_RZTI01000108.1:0-21049 GCF_003997275.1 Mesorhizobium sp. M6A.T.Ce.TU.002.03.1.1 | reverse complement strand
CGCCAGCAGATCGTCGGCCTTCAGTTTGCGCCCGACTTTCTGGGACGGCCGTTCAAGGTGGAAAGCGCGATCAACGCGGAAGCCGCAACCGCCGTTTCCCTGTGTTCGTTTCCGAAGGCCGCCATCGAACGGATGATGAAGGAATCGCCGGAGCTCGAACATCGCATGCTCAAGCAAACGCTGAACGAGCTCGATCAAGCACGCGAGTGGATGGTGACGCTGGGACGCAAGACCGCTTCGGAAAAGGTGGCGAGCTTTCTGCTGATGATCGCCAGGAACATCGATCCCACGGTCGACCCCACCGCCAAGTCGGCGACTTTCGACCTGCCGATGACACGCGCCGACATTGCCGATTTCCTCGGCCTGACGATCGAGACGGTGAGCCGCCAGTTGACCAGGCTAAGAACGGACGGCGTGATCCGGATCGAGAACAACCGGCATGTGACGGTCGATAGTCTCAGCCGGCTGGAGCGACGCTCCGGCGCCTAGATTACGCCCTGATCGACGATTCCGATCGCCGGCAAGACATGCTCGCGCTCAAACGCGATATGACGGCGCATGCTTTCGAAAAAGCCGCGCAGCATGAAGCCGACCGCTTCGGCATTCTCGACTGTCTCACCATGGCCGACCGCCAGCAGGATTTCAGTCACCTCGCCGGCAAAGCATTCATCTTCGACGTGTTCGGCGCGCAATCGCCGGGTTGAGGCAAGGTTGGCATTGCCGCCTGTAGCGGCTTCATAGGCTGGGAAGATGATCGTTTCTTCATATTGATGAATATTGCGCAACAATGGGACGATTGCGTTGGCTGTGCCAAGGCACTTCAGGCGATCGACGTTCGGCAAGGCGTCCGCGATTTTCTCCAGAGCATCACAGAGCTGCAGTTTTTCCCTGTGCGCGCGCTTCATCACTGCGCTTGGGATTGCCTCTCTGCCGGATCGGCCAGCTAGCATCGAATTCTCGCGGCGCACTTCGAACAGCGACGATCCCCGCTCTTTCTCTTCGTTCAATGGCCGCCTCCAACTCGTTCGCAAAACCAACGCTGCCCAATCCAAAACCATGCAGCTTTGATTTGAATCAAGGCGGCGAGGATGCAGCCGGGGAATTGGTGTTGCTGCGGATTGGCGTCCGCGCAATCGGAATCCGACATCGGGGACTGTCATGAAGTTCGGCACAGAAATCGTCGCTTTGGGCCTTTTCGCGTTTGTGGCTCTAGTGGCCGCCGGCTTCGGTGTGGACGAGCCGTTTCGCCAGCACATGTGGGTGCTTTTCTTCCTGCTGCTTGGCTTTGTCATCGTCCTCCTGCGCAACACCAGCTTTGCGCCGGCCGCATCGGTCGATCCTTCTGCCTACATGGACGGGCCAATCCGCTACGGCGCCATCGCCACCATGTTCTGGGGCGTTGTCGGCATGCTTGTGGGTGTGGTCATCGCGCTGCAGCTCGCCTACCCGGATCTCAACATCGAGCCTTGGTTCAACTTCGGCCGCCTGCGGCCATTGCACACATCCGGCGTCGTTTTTGCCTTCGGCGGCAACGCGCTCATCTGCACGTCCATGTATGTCGTGCAACGCACCAGCCGCGCCCGGCTGTTCGGCGGCAATCTCGCCTGGTTCGTGTTCTGGGGTTATCAGCTTTTCATCGTCATGGCCGCGACCGGCTACCTGCTCGGCATCACCGAGAGCCGCGAATATGCCGAGCCCGAATGGTATGTGGACATATGGCTGACCATCGTCTGGGTCGCCTACCTCGTCCTGTTCCTCGGCACCATCCTGAAACGCAAGGAACCGCATATCTACGTCGCCAACTGGTTCTATCTGTCCTTCATCGTGACCATCGCGATGCTGCACCTGATCAACAACCTATCGATGCCGGCGTCTCTCCTGGGCTCGAAGAGCTACTCGGCCTTCTCCGGCGTCCAGGACGCCTTGACGCAATGGTGGTACGGGCACAATGCCGTCGGCTTTTTCCTGACAGCCGGCTTTCTTGGCATGATGTATTATTTCGTGCCCAAGCAGGCGAACCGGCCAGTCTATTCCTACCGGCTGTCTATCATCCACTTCTGGGCGATCATCTTTCTCTATATCTGGGCTGGGCCGCATCACCTGCACTACACCGCCCTGCCCGACTGGGCGCAAACGCTCGGTATGGTGTTTTCGATCATGCTTTGGATGCCCTCCTGGGGAGGCATGATCAACGGCCTGATGACGCTGTCCGGCGCTTGGGACAAGCTCCGCACCGACCCGATCATCCGCATGATGGTTATGGCCATCGCCTTCTACGGCATGTCGACCTTTGAAGGTCCGATGATGTCGATCAAAGCCGTCAATTCGCTGTCGCACTACACCGACTGGACCATCGGGCATGTCCATTCGGGCGCGCTCGGCTGGGTAGGCATGATCTCGTTCGGCGCGATCTACTACATGGTGCCGAAGCTGTGGAACCGTGAACGGCTCTATTCGCTGCGGCTCGTTACCTGGCACTTCTGGCTGGCGACCCTCGGGATCGTCGTCTACGCCGCGGTGATGTGGGTTTCCGGCATCATGCAGGGCCTAATGTGGCGCGAGTATGATGAGCAGGGCTTCCTGGTCTATTCCTTCGCCGAGACCGTGGCCGCCATGCATCCCTACTACGTCATGCGCGCCGTGGGTGGCGCGATGTATCTCGCCGGTGCTGTCATCATGACCTGGAACATCACCATGACTATCCTCGGCTACCAACGCGAGGAGGAGCCGATGCCAGCCTCCATCCCCTCCCTTCAGCCCGCACAATAAGGAGCCAAAATGGGCTTGATGGACAAACACGCGATCATCGAGAAGAACGCCACGCTTCTTCTCGTTGGTTCCCTCCTGGTGGTGACAGTCGGCGGTATCGTCGAAATCGCACCGCTCTTCTATCTCGACAACACGATCGAGAAGGTCGAGGGCATGCGGCCCTATTCGCCGCTCGAACTCGCCGGGCGCAATATCTATGTGCGTGAGGGCTGCTACCTCTGTCACAGCCAGATGATCAGGCCGTTCCGTGACGAAGTCGAGCGCTATGGTCACTACAGCCTGGCGGCCGAGTCGATGTACGACCACCCGTTCCAGTGGGGATCGAAGCGCACGGGGCCGGACCTCGCCAGGGTCGGAGATCGCTACTCGAACGAGTGGCACGTTCAGCATCTTATCGAACCGCGTTCGGTGGTGCCGGAATCGATCATGCCGAGCTATGCCTTCCTGAAGGATACCGCGATCGAGGTGAAGGACTTCTCGACGCACCTTATCGCTAACAGGCGTGTCGGTGTCCCCTACTCCGAAGACATGATCGCTCACGCCAGAGATGACATGATCGCGCAGGCCGATCCCAATGCCAACACATCCGAGCTGGAAGGCCGCTATCCGAAGGCGAAGCTCGGCGACTTCGACGGCAATCCGCAACAGGTCAGCGAGATGGATGCCCTGGTCGCTTACCTGCAGATGCTCGGCACGCTGGTCGATTTCAAGACCTACGACGAAGCCGCTGGCTACCGCTGAGGAGAAGGACCATGGATTACCACTGGATGAGAGAGTTCGCCGACAGTTGGGCCCTGCTCGCCATGGCGCTTTTCTTCGTCGGAACGGTCGCCTTCGCATTCCGTCCCGGGAGTGGCAAGCAGGCCGATGAAGCCGCCCGCATTCCTCTGAAGGACGACTGATCATGAGCGATGAACATATCGACGAAGTGTCGGGCATCTCTACCACCGGCCACGAGTGGGATGGTATCAGGGAGCTCAACAACCCACTTCCGCGCTGGTGGGTCATAACGTTCTACATCACCATCGTCTGGGCGATCGGCTACACCATCGCCTATCCGGCATGGCCGATGCTGACCTCGGCGACCAAGGGCGTGCTTGGCTATTCGAGCCGCGGCGACGTCAACAACGAGCTTGCTGCGGCCGAGATCGCCAAGGCGAAATATGCCGCAGCGATACAATCGAAAACCGTCTCGGAGATTGCCGGCGACGACGCGTTGCGCGAATTCGCTGTTGCCGCCGGCAGCGCTGCGTACAAGGTCAATTGCGTGCAGTGCCACGCTTCCGGCGCCCAAGGGTCCAAAGGCTTTCCCAACCTCAATGACGATGACTGGTTGTGGGGCGGCACGGCCGAGCAGATCCAGCAAACGATCACGCACGGCATACGCTTCGTATCCGTCCCGGATACACGACTGTCGGAAATGCCGGCTTTTGGCGAGATCATCACCGGGGACCAGGTCGCACAGGTCAGCACCTATGTCGCCAGCCTGTCTGGCCCGGTTCAAGATGCAAAACTGGTCGAGCCAGGCGCCAAGGTTTTCGCCGAAAACTGCGTGGCCTGCCACGGCGACAATGCAAAAGGCAACAAAGAGCTCGGCGCCCCTGATCTGACCGATGCGATCTGGCTCTACGGATCCAACGAAACCGCAATCGCCGCGCAGGTCCGCGCACCCAAGCACGGTGTGATGCCGGCCTGGGTTGAGCGTCTCGGTGAGACCAAGGTCAAGGAGCTCGCGGTCTACATCCATTCGCTTGGCGGTGGGGAATAGAGGGGGGTCCTATTCCCGGCCCTTCGCCAGCCAAGCGACGAGGCCCGGCTTGCGCCGGGCCTCGATTGCATTCGATGTCCGACGATTGACTTGCATCAACGCGCAGCAGGCTGCCCCGCCGCAAAGCTTGAGTTCAACGCGGCATTTCGCGCACCGGCCAAACAACTAAGTCCGACTGCGCGCCCCGAAATCGTAAGCTGCGCGACTGGAGACACTGGTGCTGGATAATACGCAGGTAGAACGGCTCGAAGCCGAGGCGGTCAACTCCGCCAAGGTCCGCCAGCCGCTGTATGCACCGCGCAAGAAGATCTTCCCCAAGCGCGCCTCGGGCAGCTTTCGCCGCTTCAAATGGCTGGTGATGGCGATCACCCTGGGCATCTACTACCTGACGCCCTGGCTGCGCTGGGATCGAGGTCCGTTTGCTCCCGATCAGGCCGTGCTGATCGATCTTGCTAACCGCCGCTTCTATTTCTTCTTCATCGAGATTTGGCCGCAGGAATTCTACTATGTGGCCGGTCTTCTCGTTATGGCCGGCATCGGCCTTTTCCTGATCACATCCACAGTTGGCAGAGCCTGGTGCGGCTATACCTGCCCGCAGACCGTATGGGTCGATCTGTTTCTGGTTGTAGAGCGTGCGATCGAGGGAGATCGCAACGCCCGCATAAAGCTCGACGCCGGACCGTGGACTGCGCGCAAGTTTGTGCTGCGTGTATCGAAACACGCCATCTGGCTGGTCATAGCGGCAGCGACCGGCGGTGCCTGGATCTTCTATTTCGCCGATGCGCCAACGCTGATTGGCGAGGTCTTCACCGGCACCGCTGCGCCGGTCGCCTACATCACCATCGGCGTGCTGACGGCAACCACCTACACATTCGGCGGGCTGATGCGCGAACAGGTCTGCACCTATATGTGCCCGTGGCCGCGCATCCAGGCGGCCATGCTCGACGAAAATTCGCTGACCGTGACCTATAATGACTGGCGCGGCGAACCTCGGTCGCGGCACGCCAAGAAGGTCCAGGCCGCGGGGCAGCCGGTCGGAGACTGCGTCGATTGCAATGCCTGTGTCGCCGTCTGCCCGATGGGGATCGACATTCGCGATGGCCAGCAGCTCGAATGCATCACTTGCGCGCTGTGCATCGATGCCTGCGATAGCGTCATGGACAAGCTCGGCAAGGAGCGCGGGCTGATCTCCTATGCGACGCTGTCCGATTACAACGCCAACATGGCGGTGGCGACAGCAGGCGGGTCTTGCTCGGTGAACCCGTCGCTCGTCCGGACCGACGGCGGCGCTTTCTCCGACAGGTTAGCCCATTTCCATATCCGCAAGATCTTTCGGCCGCGCACCTTCATCTACATGGGTGCATGGTCGGCGGTCGGCATTGCGCTGCTCTATTCGCTGCTGACGCGCGACCGGCTCGAGGTCAATGTTCTGCACGACCGCAATCCGCAGTTCGTCACGCTGTCCGACGGTTCGATTCGCAACGGCTACACCGTCAAGCTGCTCAACATGATCCCCGAGCCAAGGACGATCGTTGTCACGATGCAGGGCCTGCGGGGAGCCGAAATGAGCGTCGTTGGTATCGACCTTCCCGCAGACCGGTCCTTCGCCGTCGCGGTCGAACCCGACCGCCTGAAGATGCTGAAGGTTTTCGTGCGCCAGCCGGCGGACCAGGTCGGAAGCGCAACACAAACCTTCAAATTCCGCGTCGAGGACAAGGCGAGTTTCGAAACGGACGAATACACCGCCACCTTCAATGCCCCGGAGATCACCAGATGAGCGCCAATGCGCGACGGCCCCGCGAATTCACCGGTAGGCATATGTTGGCCACCATTCTCGCCTTTTTTGGTGTGGTCATCGCAGTCAATCTGACGATGGCGACATTCGCCAGCACAAGCTGGACCGGCCTTGTCGTCGAAAACACCTATGTGGCCAGCCAGCAATTCAACCGAAAGGCCGAGGAAGGGCGCGCACAGGCGGCGCTTGGCTGGACTGGCAAATTGACGATCTCTTGGGGCGAAGTCCGCTACAGTCTCAGCGATGCCGCCGGCAAGCCGGTTCCCCTGCGTAGTGTCAAGGTGCTGTTTCGTCATCCTGCCTACGAGGGCGCGGACAAAGCCGTCACTCTCGCCGTTGCCTCGGGCCAGGAATTTGCCGCCCAGCACACGCTAAGGGATGGCGTCTGGATCGTCGAAGTCGACACCGATGCCGGTCTGGCAGAGGCTTATCGCGACGTTCGCCGGATCATGATTTCTCAGGGAGCACTGCAATGAGCTGCTGTGCGCCGGGCGCTGAAATGGCGCTGGATCTGGGCGGAGCGACGTCCAGCTTGCCATCGAGCCAGGAGATCGGGTTGGCAAGCCGCTCGCTTGGCGATGACCTTCGCCAGACCGATCTGTCGGTGCCGACGGTTCACTGCGCGGCCTGCATTCAGGCGATCGAGACGGCTCTCGGAAAGCTCGATCGCGTCGAGGGCGCTCGTGTCAACCTTTCGACCAAACGGGTCTCGGTCCAGTGGCGTGGGAACGAGGCTCCTCCCATCGTCGCTGCACTAGAGCTGCTGGGCTACCCGGCGCATCTTTTCGACCCCGAGGTTCATGAAAAAGACAAGACGCTTTCGGAACTGATCCGCGCCGTCGCGGTCGCCGGCTTTGCTGCGGGCAACATCATGCTGCTTTCCGTCTCGGTCTGGTCAGGAGCTGAAGGCGCGACGCGTGACCTGTTCCATTGGGTCTCAGCGCTGATCGCCATCCCGGCGCTCGCCTTCGCCGGCGGAATCTATTTCCGCTCGGCATGGAATGCGCTGCGTCACGGTCGCATGAACATGGACGTGCCGATTGCGGTTGGCGTTTCGCTCGCCTACGCAATGAGCCTCTACGAGACCATCAACCATGGCGACCACGCCTATTTCGATGCGTCGGTGTCGCTGCTGTTTTTCCTGTTGATCGGCCGCACGCTGGATCACGTGATGCGCGAGCGTGCCCGGACCGCCGTGAACGGCCTGTCACGGCTGGCGGCGCGGGGCGCCATGGTGCTGCGCGAGGATGGTTCGCGCGACTACCTGCCGGTTGAGGAGATCGAACCGGGCATGCAGCTGCTGGTCACCGCCGGCGAAAGGATTCCCGTCGACGGCAAGATCATTCGAGGCTTTTCTGATCTCGACTGTTCACTGGTTTCCGGTGAAAGCACACCCAGAACCGTGTCGTCAGGGGAAACCGTGCAGGCCGGCACACTCAATCTCACTGGCCCGCTGACCATCGAAGCAACAGCCGCCGCAAAGGATTCCTTCCTGGCCGAAATGGTCCGGCTGATGGAAGCCGCCGAGGGCGGTCGCGCGCATTATCGCAGGATCGCCGACCGCGTTTCAGCGCTCTATGCTCCAGTGGTCCATCTGACCGCCTTGGTGACGTTCCTTGGCTGGATGGCGGCGACCGGCGATTGGCACCAGGCAGTAACGATCGCCATCGCCGTTCTCATTATCACCTGCCCGTGTGCGCTCGGTCTCGCCGTGCCGATCGTGCAGGTAGTCGCTGCGCGGCGTCTGTTCGAAAGCGGCGTCATGGTCAAGGATGGTTCGGCCATGGAGCGTCTGGCGGCGATCGACACGGCGGTGTTCGACAAGACAGGAACGCTTACGCTCGGACAGCCCCGGCTCGTCAACGCGTCGTCCATCGATCCGGCCATGCTGGCCATCGCAGGCGACATGGCCGTGCATTCCCGCCATCCGCTCTCAAGGGCCGTAGCCGGCTCTGCGGGCTTTGCCGGTCAGCCGAAGCTCGAGTCCGTCAGCGAGCACCCTGGTTTCGGGATCGAAGCCACCGCCGCTGGCAGCACCTGGCGGCTTGGCCGGCGCGGCTGGGCCGGGTGGAAGGCCAGAACCGCCGGCGAAAGCGGATACGGCGGAACGGTTCTGACCAAAGATGGGATCATTGTCGCGTCCTTTGTCTTCGAGGACGCGCTGCGTGAAGACGCCAGAGCGGCCATCGAGCAATTGAACAACGCCCGGATTTCCGTGGAAATGCTGTCGGGCGATACCGCAGCTGCCTGCGGCGAGGTCGCGGCGACGTTGGGCATCCATCACTTTGTTCCGGCGCTGCTTCCTTCGGGCAAGGTCGAGTATATCGAAACGCTGTCGAAGGACGGCCACAAGGTGCTGATGGTTGGCGACGGCCTCAACGACACCCCTGCGCTGGGCGCGGCACACGTCTCGATCGCTCCAGCCACGGCGGCCGATGTCGGCCGCAAAGCGGCGGATTTCGTGTTCCTGCGCGAAAGCCTTTCGGCAGTACCCCTTGCCCTCGACATCTCGCGAAAGGCCGGACGACTGATCCGGCAAAACATCGCCATAGCAATCGTCTACAACACCATCGCCGTGCCGATCGCCATCCTGGGGCACGTCACGCCGCTGATCGCGGCAATCGCGATGTCGGCTTCGTCACTGCTTGTCATTGGCAATGCGCTGAGGCTGCAAGGCTTTGCCGCGAGCCAACCGGAGACGGGTCGTTCGCACGGCAAACGTCCCAGTATCGGCGCATTGGCACGATCCTCATGACGACGCTGGTCTATCTCATACCCGTAGCTCTTTTTCTCGGCGCGTTGGGTCTGTCCGGCTTCCTGTGGGCCTTGAGGAGCGGTCAATACGAGGATCTCGACGGAGCCGCCGAGCGGATCCTTATCGATCGGGACGACAGCTAGACAACTGATCGGGAGCCAAGGTGCTGATCATGACGCTGGTATGCAAACTTCGCCACTGCATGTGTCTGGCGCGTATATAAGACAGACCGGACGTTTGGCCCGCCGACGTTGCTGCACCCAGAAAGTGACTCAGATCAAGGCAGGCGACGCAGGGACCTCGATAATCAGGGGAAGATATTTGAGGAGGCAGGTATGCAAGCCGAAGCCATAATGACGACACCGGTCGTCGGAATAGAGCCGTCCGCGTCGATCACCGAAGCGGCCGGGCTGATGCTCTCCAAGAAGATCAGCGGCCTGCCCGTCATTCGCAGGGACGGTACGCTAGTGGGCATTGTCAGCGAGAGTGATTTCTTGCGCCGGGGAGAACTCGGCACGAAGCGTAAGCGCTCGCGTTGGCTGGAGCTTCTTGTGAGCCCCGGGCGAGCCGCTGATGAATATGTTCAAGCCAACGGACGACGGATCGAGGAGGTCATGACAGAAGATCTCGTCACGGCATCCCCCAGGGCATCGATCGCCGAGATCGTCGAACTCATGACGCGCCGCCACGTCAAACGCATTCCGGTTGTCGATGGGGGAAAAGTCGTCGGGATCATCACCCGCACCGACCTTCTGCGTGCATTGCTCAACGTCCTGCCGGATGCGGGCCCGGCGTTCGTCGACGACGAACAGATCCGTCAGAAAATTATTGCCGAGCTTGCGACGCAGAAATGGGCCGGCAAGGAAATGATCTGCGTCACGGTGGGCAATGGCGTCGTCGAACTGAGCGGCGCGATCTTCGATGAACGCAAACGCCAGGCAGCCATCGTCGCCGCCGAAAACGTCGCCGGCGTCAAAGCCGTAAAGGATAACCTTTTCTGCGCGGAGCCGCTGTCGGTGGTGCTTGTCTCTTAGTTGCGGACTGCAGCATTGCGTGACCCCAGCATTCGAATTGGAAGAATGTCCGCATTGAACCTAAGTCGCAGCTACCGCTATTAATGGTCGAAGCAGCAACAAGGCGAATGCGATAAGCACCGCGCCCGCGACCCTGTCTGCCATCTCTCCGGCTCCGTTCAGACGCCTACCGAGCAAAAGCCACATTGACCCGGTGGCGGCTGTGGTCACCAAGAGTACGATCCAGAAGAAGCCCAGTTCGTACGGCCTCGCGTCCACCGGCACGATTGCCAGACAATAGATAAAGGCTTTCGGATTGAGGGCAGTAGTTACTATAACAGAAAGGCCATCCCCGTCTTCGGATGCGTCGATCTGGTCGCGGCCTATCAGACGCAGGCCAAGAATTACGAGCCATAGGGCTGCGACCAGCTTGAGTACCTGGATGGCGCCGGACGGCAGCAAGGGTCGCAGCGAAAACCAGCAGGCTGCTGCGATCCCGTATCCACAGGCCTGTGCGACCAAGAGTGCGATCGCCTTATCTCGCTTGGCCGCACCCGCCACCAAAAGAGCATTGGTTGGCCCGGGCGCAATAAAGAGCAGAAATGCTTCTAGAAGAAATAGATTGTCCAAACTGCCTGGTCCCATGGCATGCAAATCTATCGGCATAAGTTCCGTTTGCGTTCACTCGTCAGACGCATTTGTGGTGACCTTTCTAGCGTTGGCCGGCTGCGTGTTGAAGCCGTGCGATCAGGTCGCGGTTGCGGCAGTAATCCGGCGGATCATCGGCTTGCTGGTGTTCGTCGAGCCAGGTCGAGCATTCGTCCTGATGGCCGCAGGAGCGGCAGCGGTCCACCGCCCGATTGGTGACGGCTGCATGGTCCGCCACGACCTTCAATTGTCTGTCGACGCCGAGCCTCCGCATCATGCGGCCCATCAAGGCCGTCCTGGCGTCAATCGAAATCAGGTAGTCGAGAAACGTCATGTCGTTCACTCCTGCATTTTGGCAATCATTGCTACATTGGCGGCTGACGACATTGATCTTGGTCAACAGGATGCTCCGTTGCCGACTCGACAGTGGATCTTGCAAACGGGTGCGTTGTCGGTTGCCAACTTCAGAGCGCGAAAGCAGCGCCATCTTCGACGAAAACGGGTGCCGGATGGGGTTAATTCCGGCCCGTCGATTAGGGCGGTGAGTGGGTTCGACAGACCTTCAATACGACAGGAAGCGATTGATGCCGTTGTCTTCGATCAGCGTGCGGGTGACGCCGCCGAAGGCCCATTCCCGGAGGCGGCTATGGCCGTAAGCACCGGAGACGATCAGATCAGCGTGGATCGAGCGCGCAAACGCCAGCAGATGGTCGCCATCCGCCTCGCCAGTGAGCAGTTCTGTTTGTGGCATGATGCCATAGTTTTCTAGATAAGCCGCGACATCGGCGAGGCTGTATCGGGCGCTTTCGCTGCGGTCGGTTTCGATCGTGGCGACGATGACCTCATTGGCCCGGGCCAGGAAAGGCAATGCATCCGCTATCGCCCGTCGCGCCTCCCTGGTGTCTTTCCAGGCGACCAACACGGTCTTTGCCAAAACGTGTTCGACATTGCTTGCGGCAACAAGGACTGGCCGGCCTGTGCCGAGAGCAAGGCTGCCGATATCCACGGCACGATAGACATTTTCTCCCTCCTCGCCGCTGGTAACGATGAGGTCGGCCGCGCGGGCGGAGACGCTAAGGAAGCGGGTCGGGTTGCAGACTTTCTGCCCCCACTCGCTGCTGATCGAAGCAGGAACCAGCCTCTCGAATTCGGCACGCAGTTCGGCAAGCCGCTTTTCGATTTCCGTCCGCTGGATCTGCATGATCTCGCCTTCATAGACCATGCCGTCGCCGGTCGCGACGAGCGGCGGGACGTCTGCAGCCGCCAGGCCGATAAGGTGAGTCCCGAAGCGTTCCGCAAGCTCGATCCCCAACTTCACCATGGATGTAGGAGGTGCATCTACGGCAAGGTTTAGAATAATTGACTTGTAGGACATCGCGGTCGCCTTTCGCTGGAGCGCTTGAATGCGATAATGAAGTGCATCCGCCGGCACTCGACGCCTTGATGCGAGTCAAAAAACGCTACCTACCCAATCGGCCGCGGCTCGCTGTTTTGATCGGTTTGCATTGCTGGAAGAGATGTGCAGCAAAGCGATGAATGATAACTAGACTGCGTTGCGGGTTCCCCGATCAAAGGACTTCATTTGGACGACAAACAAACACGTGACTTATCAACCGGCGCTCGCGGTGAAGGGCCGGCCACGGCCGATCACGACCGGCTCTCCCTGATGTTCGAGCAGGCCCCGGGGTTCATGACGTTGATGCGTGAGCCGGGTCATGTCTTCGAATTGACCAATGCCGCCTATCAGCGCCTGATCGGTGAACGGCAGGTTATTGGAAAGTCGGTACGCGAGGCCCTGCCCGAGCTTGAAGGCCAAGGCTTCTATGAACTGCTGGACCAGGCATACGCAACTGGTGAACCCTATATTGGCCGGGGGGTGAAAGTCGCTCTTCGCAACAAGGATGACGAGCCGACCGCTGAGCATATCCTCGATTTCGTCTATCAGCCGATCAAGGCCGACGATGGTCGCATCACGGCTATTTTTGTCGAAGGCACGGACGTCAGCGAGCTTTCCTATGCAAACGCCGCCCTTCGATTGCGCGAAGATCATTTGCGCTCGATCCTGGCGACGGTGCCCGACGCAATGGTCGTCATCGACGAACAAGGCCGTATTCAGTCCTTCAGCACGGCTGCCGAAACACTGTTCGGTTACCAGTCCAGCGAAGTCCTCGGTCAAAATGTCAGTCTGCTCATGCCGTCGCCCTATCGCGAAGAGCATGACGCCTATCTGCACCGCTACCTTACTACCGGAGAGCGCCGGATCATCGGGCTCGGCCGCACGGTGACGGGAATGCGCAAGGATGGCTCGACCTTTCCCATGGAACTTTCGGTTGGTGAGATGCATCCCGGGACCGGCCGCTTCTTTACCGGCTTCTGCCGCGACCTGACGGAACGCCACAAGGCGGAAGCCAGAATACAGGAGCAGCAGCAGGAGCTTCTCCATATGGCGCGGTTTACCGCGCTCGGCGAAATGGCCTCGACGTTGGCACATGAAATCAACCAGCCGCTCACGGCCATTACGAATTACCTCAAAGGCAGCCGGCGGCTTCTCGAAAAGAGCACGGAAGAGAACGCGCCGATGTTGAGGGAGGCCGTCGAAAAAGCAGCGGAACAGGCCTTGAGGGCCGGAGATGTCATTCGCCACCTTCGCGACTTCGTCGCGAGAGGCGAGAGCGAGCGGCAGATCGAACGTCTGCCGGCGCTGATCGAGGAAGCCGCTTCGCTGGCCCTGGTCGGCGCAAGGGAAATTGATGTCCGCGTCACCTACCAACTCGATCCTGCAGCCGAACTCGTCTTGACGGACCGCATCCAGATTCAACAGGTTTTGCTCAACCTGATGCGCAACGCGGTCGAGGCAATGCAAGGCGTCCCACGCCGCGAGTTGCACGTGACGACCGTTGCCAGGGATGACGGGATGGCCGAGGTGAGTGTGATCGACACTGGCACGGGCCTGGCGCCGGAGGTCTCGGCTCAGCTTTTCCAGCCATTTGTCACCACCAAAAAGCAGGGCATGGGCGTTGGCCTCTCCATTTGCCGCACTATCGTCGAATCGCACGGTGGTCACATCTGGGCCGAGGCAATGCCCGCTGGAGGAACCGCTTTCCGGTTTACCCTGCGCATCGTGCAGAAGGAAGAAGTCGCCAATGGCCAGTAACGATCTTGTGCATGTGGTCGACGACGACGTCGAGGTTCGCAAGTCGCTTGGTTTTCTTCTGGCGACGGCGGACTTCGCCGTGCGCCTATACGAATCGGCGTCGGCTTTTCTGGCCACAGCGACGGGCAATCTCGACGGCTGTATCGTGACGGACGTTCGCATGCCCGGCATTGACGGGATCGAGTTCCTGCGACAGCTCAGATCCCGCGGACATTCGATCCCGGTCATTGTCATGACCGGTCATGCCGATGTTGCGCTCGCCGTTCAGGCGATGAAAGAAGGTGCCGCCGATTTCATCGAAAAACCTTTCGACGACGTTATTCTGATCGATGCGATCCGCTCTGCGTTGGGCAACCGCAACCAAGTCCATGCAGCTCACCCTCAATCCGCCGAGATACGTGCTCGCTTGTCGACATTGTCGGAGCGGGAGAAGCAGGTGCTGGACGGGCTGGTGTCGGGCCTGCCCAACAAGACGATCGCCTACGATTTGGGGATCAGCCCACGAACAGTCGAGATCCACCGCGCCAATGTCATGAGCAAGATGAATGCAAGCAGCCTGTCGCATCTCGTGCGGATGGCACTGATTGTCGAATCTCAAGCCTAAGGGTGGTCGCTAAGGGCGTCGCTCTTGCCGGCCGCAACCCGCTCCGGCGCCCACTCTCTCCAATGGGTCGGACGGATGTCGATACGCGCACCGGTCGCGGCATTCTTCCAGCCCTCCGTCCCTCGTATGCAGGGAAATACGAGCGCATGCTCGCCATCCTCGTCGAAGACGGCCAGTTCGAGATTGCGACCAAACGGAGCGCTTAGGATTGGCTTCCACATCCGCCTAGGATGCGCAGAGACAGCAAGCGCGCCTTGATCTGGATCATTTTCCGGAGTCGCCGAATGCGCGACTATGCGCCTCGCCGCCTGCGAGCCGGGCCGAAAGCACCCAGCAGGCCGCGAGACGTAGGAGATCGCACCGATGCTGATCCGCACACTTTCCGCGCTGGAATGTACGAAATTGCTGACAGCAAATCGTGTAGGCCGCCTGGCGTGCGCGAAGGACGGGCAACCCTATGTCGTGCCGTTATACTATGCGCATGCAGACAACCATCTGTACGCGTTCTCGATGCCTGGCAAGAAGATCGACTGGATGCGAGCCAATCCGCTTGTGTGCGTCCAGGTCGACGAACACGGCCAAGGTCGAGGATGGAAAAGCGTTGTTGTCGACGGCCGATACGAAGAGCTGCCTGATAGGGTCGGTCACAAGGCTGAGCGCGACCATGCATGGACTGTGCTAAGCAAATACGCGAACTGGTGGGAGCCAGGCGCCCTCAAACCCGTGATACCTCCGATTTCAGACAGCGCGCCGCATGTTTTCTTCCGAATCCTGATCCAGCAGGTGTCGGGCAGGGAAGCAGGCGAGTAAACTGCCGCCCATGGATCCACTCATCGCCCGGCTGGGACTGGCCTTGGCAATTGGCCTGCTCGTCGGACTGGAGCGTGGCTGGCGGGAGCGAGGCGCTCCCGACCGCAGCCGTACGGCTGGAATTCGCACTTTCGGCATATCCGGCTTGCTCGGCGGCATTCTCGCAGCTCTGGCGGAAGCGCTTGGCGCGGTTTCAGTGCTGGTGGGAGGATTTGTCGCCTTCGCCGCGATCTTTGCGTGGTACAAGGCGCGCGAGGCGGCTCATGACAAGGATTTCAGCGTTACGGCAGTGATCGCCGCGCTCGGCGTTTTCGCACTCGGTGCGCTATCGGTCGCCGGTGACTATCGTGTTGCCGCTGCCGGAGGGGCTGCACTTGCGGCGGTCCTTGCCAGTCGCGAGATCCTGCACGGGCTCTTGAAGCGACTGACCTGGATCGAACTGCGCTCGGCGCTGATCCTGGCGGTGATGACGGCGATCGTCTTGCCCTTACTGCCAAACCGGACGATGGATCCTTGGGGCGGCTTCAACCCCTGGGAAATCTGGTTCCTGACGGTGCTGATGGCATCGATTTCGTTCGCCGGCTACGTTGCCGTCCGCGTTCTCGGAACCACACGTGGTCTGCTTGTCAGCTCGCTCGTTGGTGCAATCGTTTCGTCCACAGCGGTGACCGCGGCGCTTGCCCGCAACGCCGCGTCAGCGGGCGACGCTCTGCCACTCGCCGGAGCAGCTTCGCTGGCTGCGATGGTTTCGGTGCTGCGTGTTTGTGCCGAGGTTCTGATCATCGAGCCAAGCGTGTTTACGTCGGTCGGTATCCCGGCCATTGCTGCTGCGCTTGTTTTCGCTGCCTGCGGCGCAATCCTGTTGATCCGCAGCGGCGAGGACAGCAAAAGTGGCGGGCTTGCGCGAAACCCATTCGAATTGGGTCCGCTGCTGCTCTTCGCTCTGCTCTTTGCAATCGTCGCGACTGCGAGTGCAGCGTTGGCAGCTCAATTTGGCGGGCGCGGCTTGCTGGCGACCTCGGCGCTAGCCGGTGCGTTCGATGTTGATGTCTCGGTGCTCGGTGCGTTGCGTCTGGTCAAGCAGTCGGTTCCCGCCGAGACGATCGGGCAGGCCGTGCTGGTGGCGCTGGCGGCAAACGCGATCGGCCGCCTGTCATTGGCGGTATCTGCCGGTCCGATCGGGTTCTGGTTGCCTTTGGCCGGTGCAACCCTGATAGCTGCCGCAGTTGGTTATTTCGCCATGGCGCTGTGTGGCGTCTGAGCCCATTCAGATTCTCCACCACGTCTGTGACTTGGCTCTAGGTAGTTCCCCGTAGGGACATAACCGAATTTCGCAGCCTGCGGATTCGGGCGATTGCTGTGACACGGATTAACCGGGGAAACAGCCATGCACGCCTACACGACCTCGCGAATCGCAGCACAGTCACGGACGCCTCAGCCGCACCCGTCGGAGGTATTCCATCCGGCACTGCTGCAGCCACTCAACTTCTTCTCCGCTGGTGCCGAAATCTATGCTCAGGGGGAAAAGGCTGGGGCCTTCTACCAGGTCGAGTTTGGCGCCGTGCGCATCTATCGCCTGCTCGCCGACGGCCGCCGGCAGATCAGTGCTTTCCACCTGGCTGGAGAGACTTTCGGCTTCGAAGCCGGCACGACGCATCATTTCTTCGCCGAAGCGGTCAACGCCACTGGCATCCGCGTCTTTCGTCTTGCCGCTGGGGCTGACATGTCTGGTCAACTGCTGCCGTTGGCGCTCAAAGGCCTGACAAGAGCACAGGAACACCTCCTGGTTCTAGGTCGCCAGAACGCCACAGAGCGCGTCGCGGCGTTCCTGGTCGATATGGCGGAGCGCCAAGGGGATCTGCGCCAGGTCGAGCTGCCGATGTCTCGTATGGATATCGGCGACTATCTCGGCCTCACCATCGAGACCGTGTCGAGGGTTTTCACCAAGCTGAAGGAAAGAGGCGTCATTCGTTTGATTAACCTGCGTTGCGTCGAAATCGTTAAGCAGGACGCGCTGCACCTTATGAGTGAATGAGTCCAACTCTGGTTATAGCAAGGAAACGCGCGGCTATGGGGGGAGCGAATAGGCTTCGAGCAATACGACCCGGGCCCCTTGCCGTTCCCGGCGGACAAGCCACTTTGCAGCACCATCGGCGACTCGATCGGCCCGAGATCAGCCGAATGACGAGCGCTTTGGAGTCTTTTGAGCCTTCGGCCGAAGGCAGAACCGCCTAATTGCACGTCGTTACCGCCGATTGCCGCATGCATCGTTCCAAGGTCTTTTGAAACCAGGGGTCTGGAGCTAGGTGTGACGGGTGCCATCAACGAGACGGAGAAAATTGACGAACGGGCCCAAAACCATTTCCTTCAAAACTAGCGGACTTAACCGACAACGTTCAATTCGATCTCGAAGAATTAAGCGTAAGTAATTCATATTTAATATTTTGGTGGGCCCGGAGGGACTCGAACCCCCAACCAAGCGGTTATGAGCCGCCGGCTCTAACCATTGAGCTACAGGCCCCACACGCGGCTGGATTAATGTTTTTCCCCGAGCCGCACAAGGCTTTCCTAACTGGCTGGCCGAGATCGCCCAAATCAGCCCATATTCAGACATTAGAGCGACGTGCGTCCACTTAGACGCACAAAGTACGCTCTAACGCTTTGAATCTACGCATCGTGCTTTCCGAAATCGATTCCGATTTTCGGGCCGACGCGGTAGTCGACAAGCGCGACTGGATCGCAGACCGAGGAGATTTTTATGACCAGACATCTTTTGCCCTTGGCGCTCGCCGCCGCAATCGCTTTTCCGGCGATGGCCGGCGCGGCCGATTCGCCGCCCCCGCCCCGCATCATCGTCACCGGCGAAGGCGAAGCGACCGCGGCCCCCGATCTGGCGCTGCTGACGCTCAGCGTCATGCGCGAAGCCAAGACCGCGCGCGCCGCGCTCGATGCCAACAACGACGCCATGGCATCCGTGATCGCAGCTATGAAGTCGGCTGGCATCAAGGAGCGCGACCTGCAGACAGCCGGCATCCAGATCAGCCCGCGCTACAACTATACCAACAAGCCGGACGGCAGCCAGGAAGCCGAACTCATCGCCTACCAGGTGACCAACACACTTTCGGTGCGTATCCGCGACATCGACAAAACAGGCGAGATTCTCGACAAGGCGGTATCGCTCGGCGTCAACCAGGGCGGCGGCATCTCGTTTTCCAACGAGAACCCGGCTGCCACCGTCGCCGAAGCCCGCAAAAAAGCGGTCGCCGACGCCATGGCCAAGGCCAAGACGCTGGCCGAAGCCGCCGGCGTCAACGTCGGGCGCGTGCTGGAAATCACCGACCAGAACGTCGCGCCGCCGCCGATACCGATGAACGCCAAGGCCTTCGACGCGGCCCGCGCATCGGTTCCGGTGGAGGCCGGCGAGAATTCCTACACGGTGCAGGTCACCGTCACTTTCGAGTTGAAGTGACCGTCGCCTGAAGGTCCGGCCCGTAGTTCAGCGTGGCTGAAGCGCGGGCAACCGGCAACATCGATCCTACTGCATCAAAAAACCCCGGAGGACTGATCCTCCGGGGTTTTTTCGAGCCGCACCCTTCCGTCTCAGCGGAAAGGGGCTCTGCTACTCCAGACCGACCTTCGCAGAAGGTCGTGTCTCCAGACCGACCTTCGCAGAAGGTCGTGTCTCCAGACCGACCTTCGCAGACGGTCATGTCCAAGCTGATCTTCGCAGAAGATCATGCTTCTGAGCTGATCCTTTCCGAAGCGGATTCGGAAAGATCATCCTTAAACAAGACCGCCGTTGCCGGTCGGCAACGTGCCGAACACTTACCGGTAGATAACTGGGCAGCCGCGCTCGTTGGCGAACACGATCACCACCCGATCGCCATACTGACGGCCCGCGACCTTGACCGTACGGCGGTTGACGTCGATGATGCGGGCGCGGCGCAGGCCCATGCGCTCGGCTTTGTTGACAGCGCGCTCCGGCGAGCAGGACCGGCGCCAGTAGCGGTCGCGGTCACGGCGGCGTTCGCGGTAGAAACCATCGTCGTCGCCGGTATAGACGCCGACGCGCGGATCGTCGTTATTGCCGAAGCCGAGATAGATGCTATCTGCATGAGCAGTGGCGGGGATAGCGGCAAGCGTGCCGAGGCTGATAAGCGCCGAAAGGGTCGCCGTCTTGATCGTGTTGAACATTGTCTTCTCTCCTTGTTCAGGGCTTCCGCCCGTCTGATCGAACCAATGGGCCGAGAACCAATACGCCTTGGTCGAACCGATGGGGAGGAGAATGCGCCTGCGTATCTGAACTTTTTACGAACCGGCCGTTCATTTCGGGTTCATGTGGCAACAAGAAATCGTTGCGCAGTCTTCTCCGCAATCCGGCTCTGAATCCTGGCCGGTTCTGAATTATCTGGCCGGTTCTGAACCATTTGGCCGGTTCTGAACTGAACTATTTGGCCGGTTCTGAACCATCTCGACAGAAACGCCCTGTCGCGCAGCCGGTTCCGGGACTTAAGGCCCGGAACCTAGGGCTCATCGTCCAGCATGTGCTCGAAATAGTCGTCCGGCTCGGCAAGATCGGTCTCGCTGGCGCTGACGCGGCCGCGCATCGAAATGCCGGCCTCATGCACCGTCTCGGCACTTCCCGACACCAGCCTGTGCCACCAGTAGAGATCGTGGCCCTCGGCGACCAGCCGGTAGGCGCAGGTTTTGGGCAGCCAGCTGATGGTGCGTACATTCTGCGGCGTCAGCCCGACGCAGTCCGGGACCCGCGCCAGCCGGTTGGCATAGTCCGAGCAGCGGCAAGTTTCGGCATCGAACAGCCGGCAGCCGACGCTCGTCCAGTAGATCTCGCCGCTGTCTTCGTCCTCAAGTTTCGACAGGCAGCATTTGCCACAGCCGTCGCAAAGCGATTCCCACTCGGCCGGCGTCATCGCTTCGAGCGACTTGGTTTTCCAGAACGGCGTTTCCATCGACGGGATGTGGCCCCCGCTGGCGCCAAGGTCAAGCACCACGACAGGCGTAAACCCTGCCAGCACCATAGGAATGACACGAAGTCGCCTTCAAAACGCCGGCCAATCGCCCTTCGCGGCCGTTAATGCCCGCTAACCGGAACCAATCCGGTTGATGAACAGTTTGGGCCGGGATGGGACGCCAAAAGGAGGATTTCTAATGAAACGCCAACCACGGATTCTGGCAGGCACGGCACTTGGCCTGTTGATGGCGTCCGCGCCGTTGGGCGCATTCCCGCTGCAAGGCAACGCCGCGTTCGGCCCGCCGCAGCGTGCCGCAACGCCGTTGATCCTGGCGCAATCGAATTGCCCCGAAGGCGAGTCGGCGGAAGGCTGCGCACAGCAGGCGGAACCGGAGCAGAGGCCTCGCAAGAAGCGCGAGCGGCAGAGCGAATCAGCTCCCATGGAGCAGGCGGCGCCTTCCGGGGACGAGCAAGAGGGCAATCAACGCAGAAAGAAGCGCGACCGGCAGCAGCAGATTGAAGCCGCACCCGCCGAACAGCCAGCCGAACAGGCCGCGCCTGCGAACGACGAACAGCAGCCCAAGCCACGCAGGAAGAAGCGCGACCAGCAACAGCAGATCGAGGCCGCACCCGCCGAAGAGCCCGCCGGGCAGGCGGCGCCTCGCGAAAAGGCCGCACCTGCAAATGACAACGAGCAGGTCACGCCGCGCAGGAAGAAGCGGGACCAGGATCAGCAGATCGCAGCGGCACCATCCGAACAG
>NZ_RZTI01000107.1:0-21087 GCF_003997275.1 Mesorhizobium sp. M6A.T.Ce.TU.002.03.1.1 | reverse complement strand
AGACCTAAAACGCATCGCGTTTTAGGCCAGAGGGCGTAAACCGCATCCTTGACCGATGCAAGATGTGAAGATCGAGTTCCTTCGCGCCCCCCCTCTGTCCTGCAAACCTTGATTAAGGCCTCCGGCCAGCCTACGTCGAAGGCGCGTCCGCGGGCTTTTCGGCCACCTCTTCTGCGGCCTCCCGCTTCTCGCGCGCCAGACGTTCCCGTTCCTTGCTACGCTCGATCAGCCGGGCCGACCAGATTGAGACCTCGTAGAGAATGATCGTTGGGATGGCGAGGCCGATCTGGCTTATCGGGTCGGGCGGTGTCAGCACAGCCGCGACGACGAAGGCGATGACGATCGCCCATTTGCGCTTTTCGACCAGCGCCTGCGACGACAGCATGCCGACCCGCGCCATGAGGCTGGTCACCACCGGCAACTGGAACACCAGGCCGAAGGAAAAGATCAGCGTCATGATCAGGCTGAGATATTCCGACACTTTCGGCAGCAACGAAATCTGCACTTGGTCGTCAGTGCCGGCCTGCTGCATGGCGAGGAAGAACCACATCACCATCGGCGTGAAGAAGAAATAGACCAGCGACGCGCCCATCAGGAACAGGATCGGCGAAGCGATCAGGAACGGCAGGAAAGCGTTGCGTTCGTTCTTGTAGAGGCCGGGCGCGATGAATTTGTAGATCTGCGTGGCGATCAGCGGAAAGGCGATCACCATGCCGCCGAACATTGCCAGCTTCACCTGGGTGAAGAAGAATTCCTGCGGCGCCGTGTAGATCAGCTCAACCTTGTGCGGGTCGAGCCCTGCCCATTGGGTCGCCCATTTGAACGGCACGACCAACAGGTTGAACAGTTGCTTGGCGAAAAAGAAGCAGAACAGGAAGGCGACGAAGAACCCGCCGATCGACCACATCAGTCGCCGGCGCAATTCGATCAGATGCTCCATCAGCGGAGCCGCCGATTTATCGATCTCGTCCTTTTCCGAAACGCTCACTTGCTGGCTCCCGCCGTCTTTTTGGCGGCTGCAGTCGGCTTCTTCACCGGTGCAGGCTTCGGCTCGGCCTTTTTAGCTGCGGTCTTTGTCACGGCAGGTTTTGCTGCTGCCGCTGGCTTGGCTGCGGCCTTGGAGGCCGGCATCGTTTTCGCTGGCTCAGGCTTCTTCTTCGCTGGCGAGGCCTTTTGCGGTGCAGCCGGCGTCGCCGTCCCGACAGGCGACGGCACCACCGACTCATCGGTCATCACCGGAAAGATCGGCGCCGCCGGCGTCGCTTCCGGGGCACTGACGCCCGGCAGCACCGTCGCGCCATTCTTCAGCTCGGTATCCTGCTGCGTCGAAGCAGTTGGCGTGACAGGGTCGACGGCCGGCTTCGGCTTCATCGCCGCGTCGACGCCTGAACGGACATCGGCTGCCGCCTGCTCAAATGGATTGAGCTGTTTCCTGATCTCGGCGGCCGGATTGAGGCTTCTGAGTGAATCGACCGACTTCTTGACGTCGTCAAGCTCGGCCTCCTTCAGCGCATCGTTGAACTGTTTCTGGAAGTCGGCTGCCATGCCGCGCAGCTTTGTCGTCGTGCGCCCGAAGGTGCGCAGCATGTTGGGCAAATCCTTGGGCCCGACGACCACGATCATGACGATCGCGATCACCAGCATCTCGGTCCAGCCGATGTCGAACATGGCGATACGTTCCGACTAAAGTTTTGGGCTCAGCTCTTGCTGGCCTTTTCCTTCACTGCCGAAACGGTTTCGTCGGCACGATGTTCGACGGTGCGCTTGTCCTCGGCAACATCGTCGTCGGCCATGCCCTTCTTGAAGCTCTTGATGCCCTTGGCCATGTCACCCATCAGCTCAGGTATCTTGCCGCGGCCGAACACCAGCAGCACGATCACCAGCACGATCATCCAGTGCCAAATCGAAAATGAACCCATAACAATCTCTCTCGAATGTTTTCTCTGACGATGATCTATGCGCTTTCGCGTCGGGATTCAAACACAACCGCGACAGAGTTTATAAATGAGTGGCCGAAGTCACGCACTTTCGGCGCCGTAGCCCGCTACCAATCGGCGCAGCCCCTAAAATCAACGGCTTTCGGCGCGTCGTTTGCGGTCAATCATCCTCGACACGCGGCGTCAACAGGCCGAGTTCCTCGAGGTCGATGTCGGTCAGCGGATCCTCGTCGTCGGTCAGCGCATCCGGATCGGCCGGCGGCAGCGGAATGGAGAAATTCGACGGCATGCGGCCCGAAAGCAGCCCGGCGCCCTTCAATTCCTCCATGCCGGGAAGATCGCGGATCTCCTCCAATGCGAAATGGTCGAGGAAAATGTCGGTGGTGCCGTAGGTGACGGGACGGCCGGGCGTGCGGCGCCGACCGCGCATCTTCACCCATTCGGTCTCCATCAGCGTGTCCAGCGTGCCCTTCGAGGTCTCGACGCCTCTGATGTCCTCGATCTCGGCTCGCGTCACCGGCTGGTGATAGGCGATGATCGCCAGCACTTCGAGCGCCGCGCGGGAAAGCTTCCTCTGCTGCACTGTGTCGCGGCTCATCAGGAAAGCGAGGTCGCCGGCGGTGCGGAACGCCCAGGCATCGGAGACGCGCACCAGATTGACGCCGCGCCGCGCATAAATCTGCTGCAGTTCGGCCATCGCCGCGGCAATGTTGATGCCATCGGGCAGGCGCGCGGCAAGCTGCTTTTCGCTGACCGGCTCGGCGCTGGCGAAAACGATCGCCTCGGCCATGCGCACGGCTTCCGCCATATGCAGCCGCTCGCCAGGATTCTGGGAAAAGTTCTGCGCCTGATTTTCTGCCGGAGTCTCGCCGAGCATGCCGTCTTCGGTCTCGTCGTCGACCTTGAACGGAATGACCGAAGCGTTGGCGCGTTCACTCATGATGCCACCTCGACTGCCCTGATGCCTTGCGCACGGCCGCGCAGATAAAGCGGCGCGAACACCTCGTCTTGCCGCATTTCCATTTTGCCTTCGCGCACCAGTTCCAGCGTGGCCGCAAACGAGCTGGCAATCGCGGTACGCCGCTCATCCGGGCCGGTCAGATATTCGACCAGGAAACTGTCCAGCGCCGTCCAGTCGGCAAACGTGCCGATCAGCCTGTTCAGGATATCGCGCGCGTCCTTGAGCGACCACACACCGCGCCTGGCGATGGTCACATTGGTGATCGCCTGTTTCTGGCGTTGCTGCGCATAAGCGGTCAGCAGATCGTAGAGCGAGGCCGAATAGGCGTTGCGTTTCTCGACGATGACCATTTCCGGCATGCCGCGGGCGAACACATCGCGTCCGAGCCGGTTGCGGTTAACCAGGCGTGCCGCCGCGTCGCGCATCGCTTCCAGCCGCTTCAACCGGAATTGCAGCACCGCCGCCAGCTCCTCGCCGCTTTCGCCGTCGTCGCCGGGTTGCTTGGGGATCAAAAGCTTCGACTTGAGAAACGCCAGCCACGCCGCCATCACCAGATAGTCGGCGGCGAGCTCCAGCCTGAGCGCCCTCACCTTCTCGACGAAGGCCAGATATTGCTCGGCCAGCGCCAGGATCGAGATGCGCGACAGATCGACCTTCTGGTTACGCGCAAGATGCAGCAGAAGATCGAGCGGGCCTTCAAACCCGTCGACGTCAACGACCAACGCAGGATCGCCGGTCAGCCGCGAATCGTCGTTCTCGGCCCACAGACGGTCCATCGGTGCGGCCTTGCCGGCCTTACTGTCCAATGTTTCCGCCACCTACTGTCGCTTTCCTTTGCTTCTATCTTCTTGTTTGACCATGATCTGTTCCGAAAAACCGGCTCCCACTTTTCGGGATCATGGTCTAGGCCACCGCATCGAAATAGGTGGCGAATTCGGCGCGTATCTCGGTCTCATCAGCCCGATCGCGGTTCTTGATATAGGTCAGCGCCCGTTGCGCGCGGCGCAGCGACGTGCCTTCAAGCCCTGTTGTGCGCGACGCAATGCCGGCCATCTCCTCGAAAACGCCGTTGCAGTGAAGGACCAGATCGCAGCCCGCCGCAAGGATCGCGGCCGCCTTTGTCGGGAAATCCCCAGAAAGTGCCTTCATCGAGGTGTCGTCGCTCATCAACAGCCCGTCGAAGCCGATTTCGCCGCGGATGATCTCATCGATGACCTTGCCGGACGTCGTGGCCGGGTTCTTCGGGTCGATCGCGCTGTAGACGACATGCGCCGTCATCGCCATCGGCAAATGATTGAGCTCCCTGAACGGGGCGAAATCATGCCGCTGCAAGTCGCTCATCGAGGCATCGACGGTCGGCAGTTCGAAATGCGTGTCGGCAAAGGCCCGTCCATGCCCGGGAATATGCTTCATGACCGGCAGCACGCCGCCCGACATCAACCCTTCAGCCGCCGCGCGACCCAGTTCGATGACGGCACGAGGCTCCTTGCCATAGGCGCGGGCGCCGATGACGTCGCTGGCGCCCTCGATCGGCACGTCGAGCACCGGCAGGCAATCGGCTGTGATGCCATAGCGCGAGAGATCGAAGGCATGCAGCCGCGCCAACAGCCAAGCGGCGCGGTTGCCGGCGTCGTGGTCATTGCGCCACAAGGCGCCGAGCGCACCACCGGCCGGATAGTTCGGCGCCAGCGGCGGCCGCAGGCGCTGCACCCGGCCGCCTTCCTGATCGATGAACACCAGGGCATCCGGGCGCTCGACACAGTCGCGCATCGCGGCGACCAGATCGCGGATCTGCTCGGTCTCGCCGATGTTGCGCGCAAACAAGATGAATCCCCACGGGCATTCATTGCGATAGAATTTGATTTCGTCGCGTGTGAGCGATTTCCCGGCGCAGCCGAGGATCATGGATTTTGATTCGGTCATGGACAGGAGTTTAGAGCTTCACGCGAACAAAGGGAATCGCATCGAGCCACATGCGGTTGAGCCAGAATCCCTTCCCACAAAGATCTCCCTTCCACATAAAAAAACCGGCCACATAAAAAAACCGGCGCGGTCTGTGACCGCGCCGGCTCTTTCCGCCCAAGGGCGGGAGATTTGAAACGGCTAGCGCGACACGAAGCAGTTGCCGCCGGCAGCCTTGTAGCTGGTGCACAGGTTGATCGCATCGTTGCGCGACTGCGCCGGCACCCGGACGCGATAGAACGTTCCCTTTCCGGCGATCTCGGCCTTGACGATGTTGGCGGTGCGGCCGGCCAGCACGCTGCCGTAGCGGCGCTGCAGGTCCGCATAGCTGGACTGGGCGCTTTCGACAGTCGGCTGCGAGGCGATCTGCATCGACCACGAGCCACCGCCGGTCGAGGCCGCCGCCGGATTGATGGACGCAACCTGGTCCGGCTTGACCTCGCCGACGACGTCGACAGGCTGGTCGGACGGACGTTGCGGCGCCACCGGAACCGTGGCCGGCGTATTGGCAGGTTGGCTGGTTTGGGCATCGGCCTCAGACTTGGGCGGGGCTGCCGGCTCGGCTGTTTCCGGCCTGGCGGTTTCGGTCTGGTCGCCACCCAGTAAGTTACCACTTGCCTGGTCGGCAACAGGCGGGACCGTGCCGGTCTGCTCCGCTTCGCCGGCCTGACCCGCCGGGGCCACATGCTGCGGCGCCGGATCGACAGGGTCGAGGGCAGCCACCTGCGCCACCGCAGGCGCCGGATCCTCCCGCGCAACCAGTGAGCCATCTGATTTGACGACCATGGTTCTCACCTTGCGCGGCGCGACGGCGACGACATCGGGGTCTATGCCTTTGTCAGCCTCTTGCAGAACCTGGGCAATACGATCCTCGGACTTGGGCGTCGGCGCAGCGGCGACGTCGGCATTTCCGGCCGCTTGCGTGCCGCCGGCCGCATCGACGCCTTCAGCCGCGTCGAAGTCGTCGGGCGAAAGATCGACCACACGGCTCTGCGGCGGCTCCTTGGCCGTGACGTCCACGGGCTCTTCGGCGTTGGTGACCAGTTTTTCCTGGACCGGTTCGGCAGGCTTCGCGCCACCCTTGGCCACGGCGTCATAAACCTTGTTTTCCTGGTTCGGCACGACGGTGCCGCCCGGATTTTCAGGCCTGATCTTGATCGGTGCGTTGTCCGCCTTGACGATGACCGGCGCGTCGTTGCCGCCGTTGCCACCGAAAGACAGCGCGAAGGCGCCGAGACCGCCGGCGATCGCCACGGCGCCTACAACCGCGGCGACCAGCAGGCCGCGGCGCCGGGGCCTCGCGGTATCCTGCTCCAGGCCTGGAACCGACATGGCCTCATCCAGCTCGGGATCGTAGTCGAGTTCGTCTAAGCCAAAGTCGTTGGCCTGCGGAGCCGGCCGGCCGGCTGGCAAGTCGCCCAGATCGAAGCCGCTGGCGGCATCGGCATAAGCCGCACTGACGGGCGCTTCTGCGGGTCTCGCCGCATAGGTCCGCGTTTCAACGCGGTCGGGCTCATAGCCTGACTGGAACCCGGCCCCTGACTGGAACCCGGCCCCTGACTGGAACCCAGCCCCTGACTGGAATCCGGCATTGTAGGATTCGTCGTCATACGCCGCGCTGCGCGCCGGGGCGGCAGCGACGTCCACGGCATTCATTTCCGTGAGAAGGCTGGCGAACTCGGTGTCGAGATCGTCATAAGCAGGCGCCGCCGGTTCGTCTTCATTGAAGTCGAGGTCCGGAATATCGAGGTCGTCCGCCAGCGCCACGACGCGCTCGGGCACATCGACCGTCTCGACATCGGGCATCTCGTCATACGCCGAAGACTGTTCGCTTTGCGCTGGCGCAGATGCCGCATTGGCGGCATCGTCTTTGGCCGGCTCATCCTGATAGGCCAGGTCGTCCTGATAGGAGGGGGCCGCAGCCATTGGCGGTGTCGTTTCCGTGGTCTTCACCGAGGCCACTTCCGTGGTCCTCGCCGAAGCCGTCGGCTGGGCTGCAAAGGCAGGCTGCGACTGTGCGACCGGCGTTACGCGGCTCCACGAACGGGCCGGCGCCGGCGCGGCGGAGCGTGCCGCCATCCAGTTGAGCGAATCATCCGGATCTTCCTGGTGAGCGGCGGCCGCAACGTTATCGTCGTCGCCATGATCCAGACCGATGTCCTTGGCGAAGGCAGCATGCAATGTATCCTCGTCGAAATCGACATCGGCCGGCCCGGCGGCATCTTCAGCGCCGAAATCCTGGCCCTCGAGCTCATCGAAGAGAACGGTGTCGAGATCGGCATCGGCGGCCTGAACCGCGCCATCCTCCGGCTGCTCCGAAAGGTCTTGCTCGTCAAGGCTCCAGTCCAGTTCGTCGACAGTATCCGTTGGTTTGTCGGCGACCTTTTCAGCCGCGGCCACAGGCTGCTGAACCACGGGGGGCTCGTTGGCCGCGGACGCCGCCACGGGGGCAGTCCGTGTGCTCATGGTGCCCAACAGCGCGTTCAACTCGTCTTCAAGGCTCCGCTCATCAGCGATAGCGGTTGGCGCCGTCGGCTGGGCTGCAACGCCGGAGGCCGGCGCAATCGGCTCTTGGGCTTTCTCGGCAAGCGCGTCCTCGAAACTCAAATCGAAATCGGCGTCGAACGCGTCTTCCAGGGTCGTAGCGGACGGCTCGTCCTTGGCGGCGATAGCCTCCGGTTCGTCAATTTCGGGCGCGTCAATTTCGACTGGTTCATCCGTGCGAACGTCGAAATCCATATCGACATCGGCCATGGCGTCGTCGAAATGGCCGGCAAAGTCCTCCTCGGACTCTTCCGAAACGGCTCGAACAGGCGCAGCAGGAGTTTCAACAGCGGCCTGCTCTAACGGCATATGTTCGTCGAGCATCAACTCGTCTTCGAGCGAGCTTGCGACGGCATTGTCGAATTCGTCGTCGAAGGCGGGCTCGGCGGCCGGCGCGGAGATTTCGGCGGCTTCGGCAGCGGCGGCGTGCTCCGTCGGAACATATTCGTCGAGCGTCAGCTCGTCTTCGAGCGAGCTTGCGACGGCATTGTCGAACTCATCGTCGAAGGCGGGTTCGGCAGCCGGTGTGGAGACTTCGGCAACGGCCGCCTGCTCCATCGGCACGTGCTCGTCCAGCATCAGCTCGTCTTCGAGCGAGCTTGCGACAGCGTTGTCGAATTCTTCATCGAAGGCGGGTTCGACCGGCGCGGAAACGGCGGCAGTATTCTGTTCAGCCTCGTCCGTTGCATCGTCGTCGAGCAGGAAATCCGGTTCGAGCGAGGCGGTAAGCTCGTCGTCCCCGAGCTCGTCGTCCCCCATCTTGTCGTCCATCGCCAAATCGTCTTCGAATGGCGACACATCTTCGAGCGAACTGGCGAGCGCATCGTCGAAATCGTCATCGAATGCAGCTTCAACAGCCGGCGCGGTTGCTTCGGCAACACCAGAACGCATGTCGTCGGTAGCAACGGCATGGGCAGCCTCATCCGCTGCTTCGTCGTCCAGCAGGAAATCCTGTTCGAGCGACGCGGCAAGCTCGTCGTCCCCAAGCTCGTCGTCCACCGCGTCAGTGGCATCGAAAACCGGCTCGCGAACCTCGGCGGCGCTGTCATTATCGTCGGCGCCGAATTCGCCCATCAACTCCTTCTCGAGGTCGATGTCGAAATCGCCGTCGTCCACCGGCTGGGTGACGGGAGCCGCCTTCGGCTTGACCGGCTGGCGCGGGTCGAACCCCATGATCCTGGTCAGTTCCGCGAACGGATCATCGTCGGCGATATCGTTTTGGGCGGCTGCTCTCAGCTGGGTTCTGTCTGCCATTATTGTTCCCGAACTCGCACTCATTCGGACGCCATGGACGTCGCGTAGGGTTGGCCCTTACCAGCGCAATGTGGGCAAAAGGTGACAGGTTTTTTAGTCAAACCTAACGCATTTCGGTGGGCGCATCGGCTCCGATCAGCGTCAGGCCGGACGTCAAAACGTCCGAAACAGCCTGCACCAGCCCTAGTCTGGCATGCGTCAATTGTCGGTCGTTAACCTTAACAAAACGTAAGTCGGGATTCTCGGTGCCGCGGTTCCAATGTCCGTGGAAGCTGGAGGCGAGATCATAGAGGTAGAATGCCAGCCGGTGCGGCTCCAGCGCAAGGGCCGCGGATTCGATCAGCCGCGGATATTCCGCAAGCTTCCTGATCAGGCCGATCTCGCCTTCGTCGGTCAGCAAGGCGGTGGCGGCGGCCAGCCGACTGCGGTCAAAATTGGCCTCGCCCAACTGCTCGCTCGCCTGCCGGAACACCGAATGGCAGCGCGCCGAGGCGTACTGCACGTAGAACACCGGATTGTCCTTCGACTGCTCGGTCACCTTGGCGAAGTCGAAATCGAGCGGCGCATCGTTCTTGCGGTAGAGCATCATGAAGCGGATCGGATCGCGGCCGACTTCCTCCACCACTTCGCGCAGCGTCACGAATTCACCCGACCGCTTCGACATGCGCACCGGCTCGCCTTCGCGAAAAAGCCTCACCAGCTGGCAAAGCAGCACGGTAAGTTTCACCTCGTCGCCGGCGATCGCCCGGGCGAGCGCTTCCAGGCGCTTCACATAGCCGCCATGATCTGCGCCGAGCACATAGATCAACTCGACGAAACCGCGATCGACCTTGTCCTTCAAATAGGCGACGTCCGCGGCGAAATAGGTGAAGGTGCCGTCAGACTTGACGAGCGCCCGGTCCATGTCGTCGCCGACCGCTGTCGAGCGGAACAGCGTCTGCTCGCGATCCTCCCAATCGTCCGGCTTCTCGCCCTTGGGTGGCGGCAGCTTGCCTTTGTAGATATGGCCCTTGAGCGTCAGGTCGTTGATGGCCGAGCGGATTTTCCGGGCGTTGTCGGCGTGCAGCGTGCGCTCCGAGAAAAAGACGTCGTGATGCACATTGAGCAGCGCCAGATCCTCACGGATCATCGCCATCATCGCATCGATCGTCCTGTCCTTGACGATGGCAAGCGCTTCCTCGTCCGGCATCTGCAACAAGGAGCGGCCAAATTCGCCGGCCAATGCCTGGCCAACCGGGATCAGATAATCGCCCGGATAAAGCCCGGCCGGAATCTCGCCGATCTCGTCGCCAAGCGCCTCGCGGTAACGCAGCATGACGGAGCGGCCGAGCACGTCGATCTGCGAACCAGCGTCGTTGATGACATACTCCTTGGTCACGTCATAACCGGCGAAAGCCATCAGATTGGCGAGCGCATCACCAACCACGGCGCCGCGGCAATGGCCGACATGCATCGGTCCGGTCGGGTTGGCCGAGACATATTCGACATTGGCCTTCTTGCCGCCGCCAACCGTCGAGCGGCCGTAGTTGCGGCCTTCGCCGAGCAGCGCGGTCAGATGCACCTGCCAGAACGCATCCTTGAGCCTGAGGTTGACGAAGCCCGGACCGGCAATTTCGGCGGCGGCAATGTCGGTGTCGGCGCGCAGCGCCTGCGCCAACCTTTCAGCCAGAGCACGTGGCGACTGGCCGGTCGGCTTGGCCAGCACCATTGCCGCATTGGTCGCCAAGTCGCCATGGCTGGCGTCGCGCGGCGGCTCGACGGCGATGCGCGATAGGTCCAGCGTACCGCCGTCCTTGTCTTTCAAATCAAGCGCTTCGACAGCTCTGGTGATTCGCGCGTTGAAATCGGCGAAGATGTTCATTGGTGTGGCTCTGGCGGCTTTGCAGGGATCCGGCTCATTGGCCGGCAAAATCGAGCCCGCCCTAGCTCAATTCAGGCGTATGGTCAAACAAACGGCGGTGTTCTTTCAAAGCGTAGGTATCCGTCATGCCCGCCAGGAAATCGGCAACGCTGCGCGCCTTGATGCGATCGTCGGCCCGGTCGAGCCCTTCGCGCCAGCCATCGGGCATGGCGCGCGGATCGGCGAAATAGACCTCGAACAGGTCCTTGACGATCTGCTCGGCCTCGGTGCGCACGCGCATGACCTCTTTGTGCCGGTAGAGATGCTTGTAGAGAAAGGCCTTCAATTCCTTTTCCGACGCAGCCATTTCGGCGGAAAAGGTCACCATCGTCTCGCCTGCCGCCCTCACCACGTCGGCGCTCTCCGGCTTGATGCGCGCAAGGTTCGCGGTTGTCGACACGATGACATCCTCGACCATCATCGTGATCTGCCGTCGCATCAGTTCGTGCCCTGTCCTCACATCGTCCAGCGCCGGATAGCGCTGGCGCACGCCTTCGAGGATCGATCCAGGCAAAGAGATCTTTTCCAGCATGTCCAGTGTCAGGAGGCCTGATCTCAGGCCGTCGTCGATGTCATGGGTGTTATAGGCGATATCGTCGGCGATCGCCGCGCACTGCGCCTCGATGCCGGCGAAGCGGTCGAGCTCGAGGTCGTGCAGCTCCGAATAGTCTCGGATCGCTTGCGGCACCGGCCCCTTCAAGCCCTTTCCCCTGGCGTCGGTCAGCGGTCCGTTGTGCTTGACCAATCCCTCCAGCGTTTCCCAGGTGAGGTTCAGCCCGTCGAACTCGGCGTAGCGGCTCTCCAGCCGCGTCACCACGCGCAGCGATTGCGCATTGTGGTCGAAGCCGCCCCATCCGGCCATCTTCTCGTTCAGCGCGTCCTCGCCGGTGTGGCCGAAGGGCGTGTGGCCGAAATCGTGCACCAGCGCCACCGCCTCGGCCAGATCCTCGTCGCCGCGCAGCGCCCGCGCCAAGGCGCGCGCGATCTGCGCCACCTCGATCGAATGCGTCAGCCGGGTGCGGTAATGGTCGCCCTCATGCGCGACGAACACCTGCGTCTTGTGTTTCAGCCGGCGAAAGGCCGTCGAATGGATGATGCGATCGCGGTCGCGCTGGAACGGCGTGCGGGTCGGGCTCTCCACCTCGTCGAACAGGCGCCCGCGCGACTTTGCCGGATCGCAGGCATAGGCTGCGCGCGGCCGATAGCCGAATCCGATGTCGCCCAACTCGTTGGTCATCGCCGATACCGCAGTTGACTTGCCCACTCGCGCTTCATACCTATCATGTGAAACCGAAAGCAAGGTGACGCCCATGGGCGCTGATGCCAAGACTGCCATGAAAGTCGAGATGACCGACGCCGCCGCCAGGCGGATCGCCAAGATCGTATCTGGCGAAGCCGGCAAGAAGGCGCTGCGCGTTTCGGTCGAGGGCGGCGGCTGCTCCGGCTTTTCCTACAAGTTCGACCTGGTCGACACCCGCAACGATGACGACGTCGCCATTGAGAAAGACGGCGCCACCGTGCTGATCGACGATCTCTCGCTGGTCTATATGGGCGGCTCGGTGATCGATTTCGTCGACGATCTGATGGGCCAGTCGTTCCAGATCAGGAACCCGAATGCGGTCGCCTCGTGCGGCTGCGGCACCAGCTTCAGCATTTGAAGATATGAAGCCGCTCCTCGTCGGCCATGAGGATCCGATGACGGTCCTTGTCGCCCGCGAGATAGAAGCGATTTCCGATGTCGATATCGTTGGCTGGGCCAACAGCCACACTGCGCCTCCGAGCTACGCTGAAGACGCTGCCTACGTGCAGCTCGCGCGATGCAACCCGCGGAACGCGGTTAGGCTTGCGAAAGCTCATGGCCATTTGAGGTCGCTGGTCGCGCGAAGTTTTCCCGATTTCAACGATAAGTCCGATGAGGCCAAGGAAATAGCACGTAAGCTGTTTCTTCGACGCATACGGACTTACCTTGATGGCGAAATCGAACCATTTCAGATCTGCCGTATGGTGTCGCCGATTGAAAACAAATACGATTTTCCCCTCTGGCTTGGAGACCTCTACAACGGCTGCGATTGGATGGATGAGAATGCAACGCGCGAGCAGGCATCGCATCTGCGATGGATGATAGAGCAAATACTCGCGGAAAATGCCGAGCTCCAATCTTTCGGGAGTGAGTGAACATGCGCCGCGTTGGCGCGGTCCGTCAGGTCGCGCTTTCAGCCGGGCGCGATCTCGATGCAACGCTGGCGTTCTGGCACGACGTGCTCGGCATGGCGGTCCACGTGCGCTTCGATCCGCCCGGCATCGCCTTCATCATGGCCGGCGACGTGCGGCTGCTGTTCACCGATGGCCTGCCGGCCGGCACCGTCTATCTCGATATTTCAGACCTCGACGATTTCCACGCCTCGGCAAAAGCCGCCGGTGTCCCCTTCACTGCGCCGCCGATGCTCGTCCATCGCGATACCGAAGGCCTGTTCGGGCCGGCGGGGGAAAGCGAATGGATGGCCTTCCTAAAGGACCCGGCAGGAAATACGATCGGCCTCGTCGAACGTCATCCGCCGGAACAGCAATGAGGCCGCCATGAAAATCGTCACCTGGAACATCAACGGCGTTCGGGCCCGCATCGGCAATCTGACCCATTGGCTGACGGAGAGCGCGCCTGATATCGCCTGCCTGCAGGAGATCAAGACGGTCGACGAGCAGTTTCCGCGCGCCGAGATCGAGGCGCTTGGCTACAACGTCGAAACCCATGGCCAAAAGGGCTTTAACGGTGTCGCCATCCTGTCGAAGCTGCGCTTCGACGAGGTTATCAGAGGCCTGCCTGGCGACGATGCCGACGAGCAGGCGCGTTTCATCGAGGGCGTGTTCTCAACCGACAAGGGCGCGTTGCGCGTTGCCTCGCTCTATTTGCCGAACGGCAACCCAATCGATGACGAGAAGAAGTTCTCCTACAAACTGTCCTGGATGGCGCGGCTGGAGCGCTGGGCCGAGGAGCGGCTCTCGCTCGAAGAGGCGCTGGTGCTGGCCGGGGACTACAATGTCATCCCCGAATTCATCGACGCGAAATTCCCGGAGAACTGGCTGGGCGATGCGCTGTTCCAGCCGCAGACGAGGCAGGCGTTCCGGCGGCTGAAGAATCTCGGCTTCACCGAAGCCGTGCGCGCGGTCACCGACGCGCCGGACACCTACACATTCTGGGACTATCAGGCCGGCGCGTGGCAGAAGAACAACGGCATCCGGATCGATCACTTGCTGCTTTCGCCCGAAGCCGCCAACCGCTTTTCCTCAGCCTCGATCGAAAAGCACGTGCGCGCCTGGGAAAAACCCTCCGACCACGTGCCGGTGGCCGTCGAGCTGGCTTTCGCGCCAATCTGATCATTTCGAGGTTCGGATCGCCCGGATTCCCGGCCGATAGACCGTCATATCGCCACAATCCGGGGTTCCGCTGCAATTCGGGTTCGGCTGGGATTCAGGATGACGATCAGGTTTGCGCTTTGCCCATGTGCTGCGGCGCTCGCCCTCGCGGCGAACCCGGCTTTTGCCGACGCGGAATGCCTGGCCAACGGAAAATCATTCCAGATCGGCCAGGTCGCCTGCCTGACGCTTTCCGGCCAGAGCCACCTCGCCCGTTGCGACATGGTTCTCAACAACACGTCGTGGACAAAGATTCGGGACGATTGTCCGGAAAATACGACGCCGCGTCCGCACGCCACGCCAATCTCGACACCGGCGCCAAGCCCGGTGCCGGCGGAGCCCATCGAGAACTGATTTTTTGCGCGGCCGGCGCCGCCCCTCATTGCCCTGCCGGGCATTTCTCCCCGTACAGCGACGGGGAGAAAGAGGCTGTCATCACGGATTTCGCTAATCACCAGCGTTGCCGAAAGTGCGCCAAGGCTGCAGCAAGCGCCCTTCTCCCCGTCACTATACGGGGAGAAGGTGCCGGCAGGCGGATGAGGGGCGGCGCAAAGCTTCGAAAACTGAATTCAAAGAGTTCCAGTTCAGTCCTTAGCGAGCGCCAATCCTACTGGTCGCTGCCACCCTTGGTGAGGATGTCATCGGCCAGCGAAATCGCGGTGCGGCGGTCGGCCTCGCCCGCCGCGGCGAACGCCTCTTCCTGCATGCCGCGTATCCATGGCTGGTCGGAAGGTGAGGCCCGTTCAAGTGCCGCGGTCATCATTGCCAGCCCCCGAACGATCTTGCCGCTCTGGAAGAGCAGGTTGCCGAGCGTCGCCTGCGCGCCGGCATGGCCCTTTTCCGCAGCGAGCTGGAACCAGCGTCCGGCCTGCTTGATGCTGGCCTTGACGCCGCCCTTGCCGTTCAGGAAGATCTGGCCCATCTCGAACTGCGCATTCGGGTTGCGGTAGTTGGCGGCGGCACGCATGTAATATTCCTGGGCCGCCACCTCGTTCTCTGTGATGGGGCTGCCGGGGATGCCCTTCCTCAAATAATCGCCGAGCGCCACGAGCGCATCCGATACATAGCTCTCTTCCGGCGAGCCGGGCTCTACGTCCTGGTCGACGATCTCTGAGAAGAACTTGAATGCCGCGTAATCGTCGCGCTCCACGCCGTCACCCTCGGCATACATGCGCGCAAGCTTCCAGGTGGCGCCGATCTGGCCGTTTTCGGCCGCGTATTTGTAGGCCTCCGCGGCCTGCTCCTTGCGGCCGTTCTTATAGGCGGAGAAGCCGAACTGGAACACCGCCCACGGGCTCGACTGCGGCTTCACGCCGGTCTTGTCGTCGAACACCTTGTCGTCGAAGGCCACGGCCTGGCCCGCGGCGCCCAAGGTCGCGCCAAAAGTGGCGATCGCGACCAGTGCCGAAAAGACAGACGACCTCAGCAACTCAGATATCCGCATAACAATGTGTTTCTTTCGCACCACCGGGATGGGTGACCGCGCCGTCGCGGGCAGGCCCAACCGTTTGTGCATATTTCCAGATCGCGCCCGACTGATAGTCGGTCGCGCGCGCCTTCCATGCCTTTGCCCTTGTCGCCAGTTCGGTGTCGGACAGATCAACCTCGATCGTGCCGTTCACCGCGTCGATCGAGATCAAATCGCCATCCTTGAGCAGCCCGATCGGACCACCCACCGCGGCTTCCGGCCCGACATGGCCGATGCAGAAACCGCGTGTCGCGCCCGAAAAGCGTCCGTCGGTGATGAGAGCCACCTTGCCGCCCATGCCCTGGCCATAGAGAGCCGCCGTCGTCGATAGCATTTCCCGCATGCCCGGACCGCCGCGCGGCCCCTCGTAGCGGATGACGAGGACCTCGCCCTCACTGTAGCTGCGATCCGTAACCGCCTGGAAACATTCCTCTTCCGAATCGAAGCAGCGCGCCGGACCGGAGAATTTCAGCTCCGACATGCCCGCGACCTTCACGATCGCGCCTTCGGGGGCAAGGTTTCCCTTCAAGCCCACGACACCACCCGTTTGGGTGATTGGTCGATTGGCGGGACGGACCACATCCTGGCTATCATTCCAGGCAACGTGGTCCATATTTTCGGCTAAAGTGCGGCCGGTCACTGTCAGGCAGTCGCCATGCAGATAGCCGTGGTCGAGCAACGTCTTCATCAAGAGCGGAATACCGCCGGCCTCGAACATGTCCTTGGCTACATATTTGCCACCCGGCTTCAGGTCGGCGATGTAGGGCGTCTTCTCGAAGATCCTGGCCACGTCGAAGAGGTCGAACTTAATCCCCGCCTCATGCGCGATCGCCGGCAAATGCAGCGCTGCGTTGGTCGAGCCGCCGGTGGCCGAAACCACAGTTGCCGCATTCTCCAGCGCCTTCAGCGTGACGATATCGCGCGGGCGGATATTCTTTGCGATCAGCTCCATGATCTTTTCGCCGGAGGCAAAATTGAAGCGGTCGCGCATCTCGTAGGGCGCAGGCGCCCCGCAGGAATAGGGCAGCGCCAGGCCGATGGCCTCGGCGACGGTGGCCATGGTGTTGGCGGTGAATTGGGCACCGCAAGAGCCGGCCGACGGACAAGCGGCCTGTTCGATTTCGAGGAGTTCGGCGTCATCGATGGTGCCGACCGAGTGCTGGCCGACGGCCTCGAACACGTCCTGGATAGTGATTTGCCGGCCCTTGTAGGAACCGGGCAGGATCGAGCCGCCATAGATGAAGATCGACGGCACGTTGAGCCGCACCATGGCCATCATCATGCCGGGCAGCGACTTGTCGCAGCCGGCAAGGCCGACCAGCGCGTCGTAGCAGTGGCCGCGCATAGTGAGTTCGACGGAATCGGCGATGACCTCGCGCGATACCAGCGACGATTTCATGCCCTGGTGGCCCATGGCGATGCCGTCGGTGACGGTGATGGTGCAGAATTCGCGCGGCGTGCCGTTAGCCGCGGCGACGCCCTTCTTGACCACCTGCGCCTGTCGCATCAGCGAGATGTTGCAGGGTGCCGCCTCATTCCAGCAGCTCGCGACGCCGACCAGCGGCTGCGCGATCTCGGCCGCCGACAATCCCATCGCATAGAGATAGGAGCGGTGCGGCGCACGCGCCGGACCGACGGTCACGTGGCGGCTGGGCAGCTTGGCCTTGGAGATGACTCTGGCGTCCATACTCGTCCTTGCCGCGGGCGATGCGGCCCTGCCCCATTGCCGAGCCTGTTGGCACGTATCCCGAGACAAATCCGAGGTGCGCCGGGTTTATGGCGGGAAATAGGCAATGTCCCTGGGCGCCCTTGCGGCGCGAGGGTTGCCCAGAAACTGTTGCCAAAACGTCACAATAGCAGGAAGCATAGGAACGCGGCGTATTTGCGACGTCGCTTGGATGTTCGGGAAGGCCACTCGAACAAAAAAGCCGGGCATTGCCCGGCTCTTTTACTATTGAAAACTTATACTTAGAACTTGACCTTAACCGAAGCTGAGCCTGCAAGGAGCAGATCGTCGCCGTAGGTGTAGGTAATGGCATTTGCCGTGTCGCCAACACCGGTGAAGGTAGACGACCCACCGGTCAGAACACCGATCGAGCCACCAAGTCTAACTTCGATCTTGTCGTTGGGCGAGTAAGAAATGCCGCTGGCCACGGACCAGGTGTCCGACTGATAGCCGGAGGTCGTCGAGGTTCCACGATCCCAGGTCAGCGAAACCGCGCCCGACAATTGGTCGGTGAACTTGTGAGCTATGCCGCCCGTGACCGTCCAGCCATCGCGATACAGCAGGTCGAAGGAAACGGGCGATGGAGCACCGGTCACAGGACTACGCACGCCATTGATGGGAATGATGCCAAGCCTGCTCCATTCTTGCCAGCGGATAGAGCCAAAGGCCAGCCAGCCAGGAGCTATGCCGCTCTGCAGCTTGAGTTCCACAGCTTGGGGTATCTCGGCCGAGGCGGAGACAGGAAACACCCCGGTAGAGCCTGGAATCAAATCCGCTGGAAAGGCGCCCCTAAAACCGGTCGAGTCGACGGTTCCCGACAGTCCATCATATTTGTAACTCGAAGAGTATATCAGGCTTGCGCGCAAGGCGATTTCGGGAATTTCATAGGCGGTGCCCACGCGCCAACCCCATGCCTCATCGGAAAGCTTGAATTTTCCGAGGCCGGTATTGCCGAAGGCCAGCAGTGTCTGGCGGGACAGAAACGCATCGACCTCCTGGTAGGAGACGCCGCCGATGAACCGGATGGCGCCCTTGCCGAGATTTACCTTGTAGGAGCAGGTAAGGCCGAAATCATTTGTTTTGACGTAGTATTTGACCGCCGTTGGCGAATAGGCGTTGTTCATTCCGAAGTCTGCCTCCGCACCGTACGGTTCCGTATACGTCGCAAGACAATCCACTGGTTCGAAGATGTTGGCCTTGAAGCCGACGCGCGGCACCGCGTAGTCGCCACCAACGTCTATTTCCGACGTCGACATTCCCGAGCCATCCAGGCGCTGCACATTCTTCAGTGTGCGCTGCGGCGAAACATAGGTGATGCCGGCATCGAACGAATACGGTGCGGCATCAAATAACTGGTCGATGTTGACACCGCCGCGGTCGAAGCCGCCGGCATTCGCAACGCCCGAAATCAATAGCGAAAAGCACCCCGCCCCCAGCAGCGCTTTCAGACGCAAATTGTTCATGAATCTCCTCCCCGAACATTAGTGGGGTCAAGCTAGAACCAATTCAGGTTAACGGCGCAACAACGAATTCTCGATGTGTACACGTACACCTGCGACGACCGCATTTTAGACAAAGTGACAGCTTCACCGCAGAGCCGGAAAACGGCCTATTGGGTTGCAAATCGACGAAAAAATTGAGAAAAATCGCATGAAACGACGCAAAAACAGCCCGTTTTGCAAAAATAAGCCCCATTGTTACATTACGGCAACAATAGGGCCAAAACATTCCGTTTACGTCAGGATTTACGCTGCGGAATGCCTATTTTCGTGGCAGGAAGCCCATCCGAAAAGCGGGTTCGGAGACTCGGGAATCCAGAGCATCGGACCCAAAAACGGAACGCCGGTTTTGGAACGATTCGATGCCCGACAGTCCGATGCTCAAACACCAAAGATAGGTTAACCGGCCTCGCGCACCCGCGTCAGCGCCACCGAAAGCTTTTCTTGCGCCTCGCGATACTCGGCGAGTTTTTCGCGCTCGGCTTCCACGACATCTTCCGGCGCGTTGGCGACGAATTTCTCGTTGGACAGCTTCTTGTGCAGGCGGGCGATCTCCTCGGTCACCTTGACCAGTTCCTTCTGCAGCCGCGCCGCCTCGGCGGTAACGTCGATCAGGCTGCCGAGCGGCAGGCAGATGGTCGCCCCGTTGAGCACGATCCGGGCGGAGCCCCTGGGCGCCGTATCGACCAGCGAGATGTCGCCGACCCGCGCCAGCCGCTTGATGGCCGATGCCTGGCGCTCAAGCCTTTCGCGGGTCGTGGCATTGGCGCCGATCACCATCAGCGGTGCGATCGCCGCCGGCGGCACGTTCATCTCCGAGCGCACGGAGCGGATACCCGAGACGAGATCGACCAGCCAGTTGATGTCGGCGGCCGCTGCCTCATCCTCGAAGTCGGGCGACGGCCAGGCGGCATGGCAAAGCAGCGACGGCCGTTCCTTGCCCTCGCCTGATGTCTCAGCCCACAGTTCTTCGGTCATGAACGGCATCATCGGATGCAGCAGCTTATAGATCTCATCGAGCACGAAGGCGACGCAGGCCCGGCTCTCGGCCTTGGCAGCCTCGTCAGTGCCCATGAACACCGGCTTCAGCAGTTCCAGATACCAGTCGCAGAACAGGTTCCAGACGAAGCGATAGGCCGCACCCGCCGCCTCGTTGAAGCGGTATGAGGTGATGCCATCGGTGATTTCGCGCGCGGCGCGCGTCAGTTCGGTCAGGATCCAGCGGTTGACCGCCAGCTTGGCGTCGTTCAGCCAGAAATCGTCGTTCCTTGCGACGTCATTCATCTCGGCAAAACGCGTCGCGTTCCACAGCTTGGTGCCGAAGTTGCGGTAGCCGGCGATGCGAGCCGGATCGAGCTTCACGTCGCGTCCTTGCGCCGCCATCACCGTCAGCGTGAAGCGCAGGGCGTCAGCGCCGTATTCGTCGATGAGATCGAGCGGGTCGATGACGTTGCCTTTCGACTTCGACATCTTCTGCCCGTTCTTGTCGCGCACTAGCGCGTGCATATAGACGGTATGGAACGGCTCCTCGTCCATGAAATGCAGGCCCATCATCATCATGCGAGCGACCCAGAAGAAGATCAGGTCGAAACCGGTCACCAGCACGTCGGTCTGATAGTAGGTCTTCAGTTCCGGCGTCTTTTCCGGCCAGCCAAGCGTCGAGAACGGCCACAGCGCCGAAGAGAACCATGTGTCGAGCACGTCCTCGTCGCGGGTCAGTATCTCGCCCGGCTTGAAGTTCTCGAGCTTGTCCTCGACCCAGGCCTTCCATGGCCCTTCCAGCGCCAGATAATATTCGACGGCGGCTGCGAGCGCCTCCTCTTCGGTCTTCTCGACGAAGACACGCCCGTCCGGCCCGTACCAGGCCGGGATCTGGTGCCCCCACCAGAGTTGGCGCGAGATGCACCAGGGTTCAATGTTTTCCATCCACTGGAAGTAAGTCTTCTCCCAACTGCCGGGTATGATCTTCGTGCGGCCTTCGCGCACGGACGCGATCGCCGGCTTGGCGAGTTCGGCCGCATTGACATACCACTGGTCGGTCAGGAACGGCTCGATCGGCACGCCGCCGCGATCGCCATGCGGCACGGCATGGCGGTGCGGCTCGACCTTTTCGAGGAAACCGCCCGCCTCCATCAGCGCGACGATCTTTTTGCGCGCGGCGAAACGATCGAGGCCGTTGAGCTCATCCCAGACGGCCTGGCGCTCGGGCGTCACCTCCAGCCCGGCGAGAAAATCTTCATTGTCCCCGAGGGTCACCGCCGCCTCGACGGTGAGAATGTTGATCGCCGGCAGCCTGTGGCGCTTGCCGACCTCGAAGTCGTTGAAATCATGCGCCGGCGTGATCTTGACCGCGCCGCTGCCTTTTTCCGGATCGGAATAGCCGTCCGCCACCACCGGGATCCTGCGGCCGACGATCGGCAGGACG